>JAXMKZ010000065.1 GCA_034370385.1 Coriobacteriia bacterium | reverse complement strand
TCCTGCCGGTCCCGAGACTCACCGGACCGAAAGTAGGACAGGACTGACCGTTAGGGCCAGTCCTGTCCGGATCCGCTCGATCTTCCGTCCCGAAACTCTCTCTCAAGTCTCGAGTAGTGGACGCCGATAGTGAATAAGTGCATCCTAGAGAGCAGAATCCGACTGAAGGGGTTGATTCGAGTGTGTGATCCAGGTGCTAGCCGTCTCGATTATGAGCGATGCCCGTGGGGCCCGTGCTTCTCGTCTCTATGTCAACAACACGGGTCTCTAGACTGCCGCGATCACTACTCCTGCAAGTGTTGCCGGTGTCAGAATCTCATCGAAGAGTCGCCCGGGAGATTCGGGTGCAGTGAATACATCGGTCTAACGGCGGACCACCACATCTATCTCAACTCCCGCTCGATCCGTGACTTCGCGTGTCCAGCCTTCGTGCCAAAAGCGGCGTGATGAGGAAGCCAACACATCTGTTCTCGATCGGAGTGTTCTTTCTGATCGCTCTCGCCCTTGGAGGACTGGCTTTCCCGTCTGACGCGGTAGCGGCGACGTACTCGGATAAAGGGTATTTCACGGTGACGCAGTCTCCGGGGTCGTTCACGGTAATACGTCAGGATTCGGTGCTTCCTGTCGCGGCTGCGACAAAAAACATGACGGTTTGTTTGTACTACGCTTGGCAATACGATTCATCGCAGTGGTGGACGCAGAGAGCTTTCTACGCGGATGGCTCAAAGTACTCACAGAACAGCAATCTGGTCGTGTGGAATGGCGTCAAGTCGATCACGATTCCGCTGGATCCTGCTTATGTGATGTACTTCGTGAACGTCCAGGTAACTGATGGTACGGATGTCTGGATCTGCGAACATGTGTTGACTAACGGCGAGGCGACGATAAGGCTGCGGACGTTGGATGCCAGAAGTGTCCGCCTCGGTGAACTGGGCTCGATCGCGGCGACCGCCACGAAATTAGGCTCTGAGTTGCCCGTGGCGCTCTCAGAACCGATTGATGTGACCTTGGACACTTCTGCTACCGTGTCGATACCTGAGACACTCACGGTCGCTGTCGCGAGTGTCGGCGAGCTGGATGCATCCGCGCTTGAGGCCGCGGCCGGAATCTCAATCGTGGGCGTCGGGTTTCTGATCGGTGCCGCGATCGTGTCCGGGCGATCATCGTGAAAGACGCAGTGCAGCTATTCGTGCTCAGCATTATTGCGATCGCGATCGTGGTCTTCCTTGTCCAGGCGGTGCGAAGATGAGCGCGATAGACGTTGTCGCCGTCGCGGTGGTGGGGTTGTGGGTGCCGGTGTTGTTGAGCGTGCTGTCGGGGAGGCGGAAACGGTGACGGTCCAGGACTTGATCACGGCAATGGACGGCTACAGTGAGGTTCTGCTGGTGCTCGTGTCGGTCGGCGTGCTGCTCGGCATCTTGGACTTCGTCGTAGGCTCGTTCGCCCGGCTCGGCGATCGCTATGGACAGTGAGGATCTAGCGATGTTGGATTATTCATATGCAGAGGTCGCCGCCTCAGCGACAAAGTGGTTCACGACGCTCTCGCCGATAATCAAGATCCTTTGTGGTCTCTTCCTCTTCTTCATGATCGGGGACTGGCTACTGGGGCTCACGCCATCGGGGAGAGCATCGGGAGAGTCGATCGGCCACGGCCCCTTCAAACGGCGCATGCCCGGGAAATCCCTTGGTCCCCTCCCAGGCTGGCGCGGGGAGGACTATCACACTACGAACTCATGGGCGGATCTTGAGGATCATGCCCGGAGTGTCAACGGATGGACGGGCGAAGACGATGCCTAGAGGGGAGGTTAGGCCGTGCTTAATTCTTTGACCGCGACCGGCGTCGTAGGCAGTGCTACCACGTGGGGTAGCGAGATCTCGACTCCCCTCATTGTGATCATCGGCTTCACGGTGGCGCTTCTCGTCGCCGGGTGGGCGATCGCGAGGTTCCGGAGGGGCGGAGGCAAAGGCTCCCGGCGCCGCAAGCGCAAGAAGTGACACGTTTTCCCCTACGGGCCCTACGGAGAGACTGAAGGGAGGAATGCACGATGTTGAGTGGACTTACTGCCACAGCGATTATCGCGTCAGCTACGACGTTCTACTCCGAGATCAACACGGTGGTGCTCGTCGTGGTCGGTTTCAGTGTCGCCCTGCTCGTTGCCGGGTGGGCGATCTCGAAGTTCCGCCGCGGCTAGTGCTTTTGTCCCAGAGCCCTCCGCCCCGCTTGCCGGACTTGACCCTACCGGCTGGCGGGCGGGAGGGCTCTGGGACACGGGTACTCTTCGGTCCCCCCGCCCCCCGTAGGGGGGCGGGGGGACCACCGAAAGGATGTGTACAGCGTGGGTTTTGAAACCGCGGTCAACGCGATGGTCAATGGAGCGATCTCCAACGCGACGCTATTGCTTTCTGACTTCAAAGGCGTGATAGCGCTCTTCGTCGGCGTGACGGTTCTTGGTGTCATCGTAGGATGGTTCTTGACCCGATGAGCTATATACAACTGCAACTAGCGGCGTGCGCACTCTGGACAGCGCTCGCGCTCTTCTACAGTCCCGTGCCGGTACTCGCCCAATGGACGAACGTCAAGCCAGCGGGCACCGTCGCGACCGACACGGTGCAACCGCGATTGGTCGCGTCGTTCGACCCACAGGACTCGATAGGCTGGTCTTTCCAGCGGACCCGGCGCCTCCAGCGAGGCTCCTACTCCGCCTACGTAGGGACGGCTGAGTACTTCCGTGACCCGTGTGGAGAGGCGGCAGTCACGGTCGGGATCAACTTCCCGGCTTATTCGATCGTGTCCGTCGGGGCGATCTGGGTGATCCCCAGCGATCTACAACTGGATCCCGGTGAATATTGTCTACCAAGGTATGCCCCGACCGGGTCACTGCTCCTGAAGAACGGGGCCGCGACTCTCTATAGTGGCGGCTTCGGCCTTCAGAACTGGAACATCGCGTGCCCTCGGTTCGACCCGAACGCGACAATCAACAACGAGCTCTACACGGGATCGGTGCCGCTCCCGAGCAGGGCATGCCGTCTCTTCTACGGGCGGATGGTTTCCGCCTACTGGGACGGGTCCGTTGTCAAATGGCGCATCCAGGAGCGTTATTCACTTCTTGGGACAGGCCTGGGTGTGAAGAGCCGAGACGCGACCGGCACCGCTGGCACGGTGACGATCCAGTATTCGAGCACGCTCACTGGCGACCGATGGGCGGACTTCAAACGCGCCACAACGGGGATCTTCTCGCTCAACAACGGGGACGCTGACGGGTGGGTAGACTTCCAAACGCTCGCGACGGGTCTTTCAATCGTCTCGACGGACATATGGGACGTGGCCCCGCTGGCTAACGGCACACAATCCGCGACGCTAGACGAGTATGCGCTGCCGGTGCCCTATTACCCGGACGACAGATCGGACGAGGACAAGGCTAAGGACGCACTGCCGGGGTGGCTGTCGGCGCTCGTGCCATCCGGATCCCTCTCTTGGGTCAACGGCAAGTTCGGTGAACTCAAGGATCGCGTCTACGGCATCGTGTCTACGTTCTTCTGGTGGATGACCGAGTTTGGGAAGTGGGCGTAGCTTATGGCTCCCACGATCCCGATCGGCGAGCTCGCGACGTGGAATGCGCTTTGGGCGGGCGTCAAAGCGTTGTTCGACGGGGTCGGGATACCCCTCATGCGTGACACGTACCTGGGCTACCTCATCATCGCGCTGATGTTGATCGGGATCTCAAGGTTCCTCTGGGGTTGGGCGAAGAAGGGCTGGTAAACAATGGATGTGTGGAAGGTGGTCATAATCCTGCTCGTGGTCGCGCTCGTGCTGATCTTTGTGGGCAAGATCACGGGTGTGATCACGAACGCGGGCACCGGGTCGACGGCGCTCACCGTACTCAACACGCCGGGTAAGACTTCTACGGGGGTGCCCGCCGACTGGTCGCCGGTGTCCGTTGGGTCAGAACTATTCGCGGGACTCTTCGGCACGTGGCTGCTTGCCGACGGCGTCGTCTTTGATATCTGGGGCGCGATGATCGCCGCTTTCCTCAGCGCGCTGGTCGTGCTGGGTGCCGCTCTCGCGATCCGCTTCATCACTAAAGTGGTGGGTTAGGATGCTAGGGGTCAGTAGAGACGTGATGCTGGCGACCGGCGGCATCACGGCCGGGTTCGTTCTCTGCGTCGTCGCGATGGCGCGATGGCGCGGGTCCGGCGTCGACGCAAACGCGTCCGAGAGACTCGACTACTGGCGCTGGCTGTACAGGCGTCGGCAATGGTGGTTCCTGCGCGTGATCCCCACCGAGTATGAGACGGTCCTTTTCCTCGGTCTGCCCGGTGTCGGAAAGACGACATTTGGCGCGGATCACGTGATCCGGCTCATGCGACGCGGCGTAAGGGTCTACGCCAACGTGTATATGCGCGACACGTACACCGGCCTCGAGGCGCGGCCGGTCCTCACGTGGATCGACGTCATGCGGGCGTCCGTGGAAGCACTTGAGGACGGCATCACGGCCGTGATCTATCTCGCCGAGATCAACATGATGTGTGACGCGCGAGACTGGCAAAAGTCGTCGCGCTGGTGGACGGAGTTCATGCAGCAGCGGCGCCATATGGGCATCGGCCTCGTCGGTGACACTCAGAATCTCGCCCAGGTCGAAAAACGCCTGAGGCTGTTGGTCGGCCGGGTCGTGCAGATCCGCCCTACATGGTTACGGTCCGTGTGGCGCCGGTGGCCGGTGTTCATGGCTCGACACGTGGATCTACAACTCACCGAGGATCCGGCGCAATGGTTGCCGCCTGGCCGGGAGCGCCGAGTCTGGCAGTACTCGCACGCGTTCCACGGGCACGGCTCATGGCAACTGC
The DNA here is from genome assembly GCA_034370385.1 of Coriobacteriia bacterium. Taxonomy (NCBI): domain Bacteria; kingdom Bacillati; phylum Actinomycetota; class Coriobacteriia; species Coriobacteriia bacterium. Next base: position 1,382 of record JAXMKZ010000065.1, on the reverse strand, counting down.
TCGCCGGACAGGATTTCGGCGACCTCGACACACCGGAAGCCCAGGTGGAAATCGCCGCACTCAGGCAACGAGCTCTAGCGCTCAATGAGATCGCGCATCTACCGGCTTTCACCGACGACGAAGAAGGAGGATCCACATGACCGACCTCGAGCGGTTAGCCGCACGCATCAAGCAGCGAAAATGCCGGGGCACGGTGGACCATCGCCCCAACAACTACGGCGACCGGGTGGTAATCGACCTCAAGAGTCTGCGGCGCCGACTTAGCGTCAACTATTGCTCTCTGGCAACCTTCGCCACGGACGCGGGTCTGTCTCGCTCCTACGTCTATAAACTGCTCGAGCGAAACACCGGGCAAGCGGCGAGCTTCTCGGCCGAGAAGCTCGCCGGCGCTCTAGAAGTGGATCTGCGCGACCTATTACTCTGACCACAAGGATTCCAAGGGCTTAGAAACGATCGTGTGACGTCGTTTTCGAGAAAGCGGATGGGGTGGCGTTATGAGGATCAACTGGTGGGGACTTGGTCGCCGAGTCGGACGATGGGCAGGGTATTACGCGCTCGTGTTCCTCGGCTGGTTACTACACGCGGCATCGCTCGCGGGAGTGAGATCGCAAGAGTTCGACACCGCTCAAGGCTTCGGCGTGCTGCTTGTCGCCGTGTGGTGCGCGAGTGTCCTGCTCTCGTGGATCCTCGAGCATCGCGATCGAGACGCGCTATCAGACCTGCTCGAGGCCATAGACGATCTGGCGAGGATCAACACCGTCGAGCAGTCTCTTTACGTGTGCGCGCTCCGATTGCGCTACGGGCAGGTCGCCTCCCGCGAGCTGACCTCGTGAGAGCGCGGTCGCCGCTGGCCCAGGCCAAGATCGACGACGCTCGACACCGGGCCCACATGGTGTTACGCCGAGCGGCCGCACGCCGGACCACACGAGCAATCAGGCAGCGCGTCCGAAGACGCCTCAAACGGTAGTGATCAGCAGCCCTCCGGCTAGCTAGCCGGAGGGCTTGTTTGGTTTTTGAGGGTGAATTGCATAGAACTGGTGAATTATTCATCCCTACGCTTTGCAAGCGAGGAAACCGGCCGTTAGAGGGTGGCGGGAAGCTGGATTATGCAGTTTCCAGAAACTCCCAGAAGATAAGCGCCGTCGCAGGGCTCGTAAGAGCCGCCAGACACGTCGAAACCCCGGTAAAGCTGCACCTGGGCGGGTGGTGCGCCGAACAAGCGCACAGAACGACGTGTGTCCTCCTGCCGGTCCCGAGACTCACCGGACCGAAAGTAGGACAGGACTGACCGTTAGGGCCAGTCCTGTCCGGATCCGCTCGATCTTCCGTCCCGAAACTCTCTCTCAAGTCTCGAGTAGTGGACGCCGATAGTGAATAAGTGC
>JAXMKZ010000064.1 GCA_034370385.1 Coriobacteriia bacterium | reverse complement strand
GTTCTTCCAGGGTGATCTGGGCATGCATCGGTTCCCCTTTGCTTGGCGGTAGGGAGGAACCGTGAGTGTCCCAGACCGCCCCACCCTCATCGGGTGGGGGTGTTGCGTTTAGTATCTGAATCCGCGGCATCTAACAAGCGCATCAACCTGATGCGCAGGAACGCTCGGTTATCCTGAAAGCGCACGGCGCACAGGTTATGCGCAAACACGTTAGGTGCACCTGAGTGAGGGGGACGCATGGAGCACGCGAACAGAGCTCGTGCGGCCGTTGCCGGACCGGTCGCTCTTCTCGCAGCGTTTCTCGGTATGGCGGTGACTGCAGCGCTCTCGAACTTGGCACAGTGGCCGTACTACGTCTTCATCGTGGTCTTTCCAGCGGCACTGTGCCTGTGGCTCACACAGGGTACTGGTCCATTGATCAGAGCTCTGCTCATCCTCGCGACGCTGATCGTGAGTCTCATCGTGGCAGCGGCCGTCGTAATTCTGCTGCTCCCGGTCTTCGAGGTCACGGGGGTCGGGATCTCCGGTGCGGGTGTCTACACGCTGCTGTGGGGGCCTAGCATAGTCGTCCTCCTCGGCAGTATCGTCCTCAGGGCGCGCTCGGATGCTCCACTGCTCGGAGTCTGGCTCTTGTGGTGGGTCGCCGTGGCGGGGGCAACCATCTGGGCGGAGCCGCTCACCTACGCGCTGACCGACTTGGGTGGTGCTGACGCGATGGCGGGCAGCGTCGCCGTTCTCGCGTCGCCGACGGTGGGCATGTCGGCGTGGGCGGGTGCGGCGTGCGTTATGCTCGCGCACGCCCGGCTCAACCGGGGGCACCTAACAATGGCATCGACACCGACAAACCGCGGCAGTGAGCTAGTCTGAGTTGAGACGTGGATGGGCCGCGGTTTGCGGGTCATGCCACACACGTTAGCGCTACAGGCGCACCTTGACGGACTAGCATCGCGATGGATATACTTCGGCTATCCATTGGAGGTGCGGCATGATCACCAAAGTCCAGAAATGGGGCAACAGCCAGGGTCTTCGCCTCAGCAAGGAATTGCTCACAGACGTCCGGATCGACGTGGGCGACGCGGTAGACGTCAGCGTCCATGACGGCTCGCTCGTCATCACTCCTGCACGTCGCGTGCGTGGCGGACTCGACCTTGAACAGCTGGTCGCACGGATTCCGCGAGACTACGAGCCTGAAGAGCTCGACTGGGGTCCTCCGGCTGGCCGCGAGG
>JAXMKZ010000063.1 GCA_034370385.1 Coriobacteriia bacterium | reverse complement strand
GCTTGATCCCGGAAGCCGCCGATGATCGCGAGGCGTTCGCGGTGCTCACCTCGTTTGCGGACGCTGCCAGCCTGTCGGCCTACCACGTCGACAAGCTTATGTGGCTCGTCGGCAGCGGCGAGTTCTACCGGCACCCCGGTATCGGCAGTGTTCCTACCCAGCGCGACGAGTTCGTTGCCGGCGAGCTTGCGACGTTCGCAGCGTCAGCCTAACAATGGCATCGACGCCGACAAACCGCGGCAGTGAGGTAGTCTGACTCGCAGGCGTGACCGTGCCGCGGTTTGCGGGTCATGCCAAACACGTTAGCACCACACATGAAGGCCGTTGGCCATGGGAGACGACAGTCGGGCGCGGACACGGGGGTGTCGATGGGTGTCGAAGAGAGCGCCGGTAGCCTCGATCGAGAGCGGCTGGCTCTCGATCAGGAGAAGCTCGAACTCGACAAGCGACGTATGCGAATCGAGGTACTCACTAGTGAGTACAAGAACCGGTTCACTGAGGTCATGTTTCATTCAGAGCGCTACCACCGGCAGGTCAACATCATCCAGCTGTACTTGACCGTAGCCGTCTCCCTGGTCGTGGCACTCTCTACGAACGCGGCTGCGACGATGAAGGCGAGCCTCCCTGTTCGCACCGCAGACACTCTGGCCGCAATTGTAGTCACGATCGCGTTCCTCCTCGCGCTGTACCTCTTCACCAACGTGATGGATGCGATCTACACGACGTACATGAACGGAAGACGGCTGGCGGACCTCGAACGAAAGATCAACCGACTTGCGAACTCCCGCCTTCTTGAGTGGGACTCGGAAATCATCCCTCGGCTCTACAGCGTCGACAAGTTTCTGGACGGCGCATGGATTCGACCGAACGTCTTGATGGTTGTCTGGGGCTTCCTGTTCTTCACTGGGGTGTCACTCGGCCTGTGTGCGGCGACCTATGTTCTTGTACGTCCCTACTTCTACGTCTTCACACCGGTCGCACTGTTTCTGACGTCGGTGACGCTGCTGAATTGGCGTCTACTCCATCGGGAGGGCATGAAGTTCATCGATGCCGCCGTCTCGCAAACGGATCCAGATACCGACGGCACCTCCATCTTGTACCTGATTGTTCTCGCGAACACCTTCCTCGGTTATCTGCCTATGCTCTTGCTCAGCGTGAGGGACGCGGCCTTCTACGGCCCACCTCACCAGTTCCCCTTCTGCAGCATCATCTCCGTCGCGCTTGGCGATCTCGTTCTCATTCCGCTTGTGGCGTACATGGCAATCTCGTTTCTCCGCGACTGGACTTGGCGAGAGTTGAGATGGCCGACGATGGCTTCGGTTCTCCTCAGTGGTGCGGTCAATGCATACCTGAACTACTCATGGGTTCACGATCAGTGGACAGGCTTCATGGACACCCAGATGGGCCGGCTCAGCGCCGGCGGATACGTCCATCTTGTCTACTCGTTCTTGGTTGCGAGCTTATGCACGCTCTTCGTCATCATCTTGGTCAGCGCGATGAGGCGAGACGACCCTCGACTGTCGCCCACGAGTCTCGCTATTGCGCGACGCGGGGTTGCCGCCTTGACCGTGTTCCTCGCGTTGGGGATTGTCGACGCTGCCCTCACGCATCTCCGACTCGTTGGCGGTTCGACAGCGGATCTCGCCTCGGCGTTGTGGCCGTCGCTCCTTGTCCCAGCATCCTCAGCCGTGTTGTGGATTCTTGTGAGCAGGGCTTTGGCGGCTTCGCTCAAGGAAGCGTAACGTCTGACGGATAACCTGCGAGCGAAGCGAGTCAGGTTGATCCGTTTGTTGGGCGGCGCCGCCCGCAGACGGGACAGCGCCCTCACATTCTACTCGTCATCGGATGGTCCCTGCTCGCGGTCGCCCGACCGCAGCGGCCCGGGCTTCCCGCCCGTCAGGTAGCACACGAGGGCGAGAAGGTCGACGAGAAGGACGACTAAGGCCGCAATCGCAGCCGGGTCATCGGTCACCCGCGTGACACCCAGTACAAGTGCGACGAACACTGCACTCGTGAATCAGCCCTGCCACCTCACGGGCCGCCATCCGAATCCGACACGACGAGCGTTGAACCACGACTTGCTCGTAACCGGCGCGTTCATATGCACTCCAGTCACCCTGCTGCAGAGGGACGGCCCACCGCTACCCGAACTGCGACCACGTCCACGCACACCAGATGATCGCCCCGCATACGACGACGCCGACACCGATGAGGAAGTTGTCGTACGCGCCTGGGTACGGCAGACCCATAAGGTTGAAGACGACCCAGACGGCCGCCGCAACGATGCAGATCCACCGGATCGCCGGGTACGGCACCACCAGCGACAGCACCATCATCACGATGGGGGTCAGCATCACGGCCGCGACGGCGACCCACATCCACTGGGTAGCCGGGACACCCGCCAGCTCACCCGCCGTGTAGTCACCCGCAAAGATTCGAAGCACGTCCCCGAGCAGGAAGACCAGCATCAGGGATCCCCATAGAGCCGACAGGATGACCCTCACATCGACCATCGTTCGCACGCCCCCTCCAGCAGAAGCGCTCATGCTGCGCTCGCAGCCACGGATACAACGACCTTCGCGCGCGCATGCCCCTCGTCCAGGTACTCGAAGGCGCGCGCGGTCTCGCTCAGCGGATACGTCCTATCGATGACAGGCGTCACCGTGCCGGCCTCGATGAGCTCACCCAGCGCGAGCAGGCTCTGGGTGTCGGTGAGAGCCATGAAGACCCGACCCTGCTGCCGGACGAACATCGAGGAGATCGCTGCGGCGATCACCCAACTCATACCCGCGTGGCCGCTGCTCGGGAGGAGCAGCCCGTCGGGCTCGAGCACGCGCCTGGTGTCCGAGAGCGAGTGGCTGCCCACGTTGTCCAGAATCACGTCGTAGCGCGCGCTGCCTTTGGCGAAGTCTTCCTTCGTGTAGTCGATGACGTGGTCGGCGCCGAGCGAGCGGACCATCTCCACGTTGCCCGTGCTGCAGACCCCGGTCACCTCGGCACCGAGCGCCTTCGCGATCTGCACCGCGAACGTCCCGACGCCACCCGACGCGCCGTTGATGAGCACCTTGTGTCCTGGGCGGACCTTGCCGTGGTCGCGGAGGGCCTGGAGCGCCGTGCACGCGGACGTGGGCACCGCCGCTGCCTGCTCGAACGTCAGGTTGCGGGGCTTCGGCGCGATGGAGCCGACATCGGCGACCGCGAACTCGGCGCACGAGCCGTGGCACTCGCCGTAGACCTCGTCGCCCGTGCGGAACTCGGTCACTCCGCCGCCGACGGACTCGACGACCCCCGCGAACGAGATGCCGACGACGAAGTCGGGCTTGGGCTTGAGAAGCCCCATGTAGAACCGGATCGGCAGCGGCTTGCCTCGCATGCCGAAGTACTCGCCCGCCGCGAGCGAGGTCGCCATCACGCGGACGAGCACCTGCCCGTCGCCCCGTGCGGGCTTGTCGATCTGCCGGCACTCGATCACATCCGAGGAGCCGTAGGCGGTTTGGACAATCGCATTCATGACGCCTTTCCTTTCTTCGGCCGCTCGCGCGACGCCGGCGGCGCCGAGCGCTGAGCGGGGGATCACTGGGATTCGAGCGAGCGCTGGAGACCGTCGAGGATGAGATCGAGACCGAAGTCGAAGAGGCTCATCTCGTCGTGCGGGTTCGCAGCGAAGTCGGCCGCGATGGTCAGCAGAGACGGGTAGGCATCGGGTGCGAGTTCCGCGAGCAGTTCCTCGGCGACGTCGAAGGTCTCCACACCCTCGGGTAGTGCCAGACTCGATTGCTGGCGCTGGAAGCCGTGGATGTAGCTGTCGAGGATCAAGAACGCGTTGGCGGCCGCCCGCGGCGTGAAACCGGCCGCGAGCAGCGTTCCCAGGACACGGTCGGCATAGGCCAGCTGGGCCGGCCCGCTGTGCTCACGAGAGTCTATGACTCCGCTCGCCCATGGATGCCGCGAGAAGACGTCGCGCGCGGAGATCGCGCGCCGCCTCATGGCTTCCTTCCAGTCCGAGGACCCCGAGGGCACTTCGATTTCTGCCGCGACGAGATCCGTCATGCCGTCGAGAAGGTCGCCTTTGCCCGCGACATGGTAGTAGAGCGAGCCCCCTTCGACGCCGAGCTTCCTCGCGAGCTCGCGCATGGTGAGCGCGTCGATGCCGCGCTCGTCCGCCAACTCGATCGCGGCGCGTAGCACGCGTTCGCGAGTCAGGGTGTCGCGCGGTTCACTACTGCGGGTCGCACGTGCGGTCATCATCGCTCCCTTGGACCTCGAATCTCGGCGTGTGCGCCAGGATTCTAACGCTGTTAGAGTGTACTCTAACGCTGTTAGAATCAAGATGCAAGTGCAGATTCGCGGGAGTTTGGAGATTCGGGGGTGTCCTAGTCGGCGGCGCGCGAAATCACGGTCGCAATGACCGTGAGGGCGTTGTGCCACACGAGTGTCCCCTGGGGTCCGCCCAACTGGGATTGGCCGGTGCCAGGCCCTACAGCGCAGGTCGTGGGTGCTAACAAAGAAATCGAGCGGACGGCGTCAGGTAGGCTGCGGAAGTGAGGCGCTTGACCGCCGCTCATTTCTAACACGTTAGCGCTACAGGTGCACCGTTGACGGACTAGCATCGCGATGGATATACTTCGGATATCCATTGGAGGTGCGGCATGATCACCAAAGTCCAGAAATGGGGCAACAGCCAGGGTCTTCGCCTCAGCAAGGAATTGCTCACGGACGTCCGGATTGACGTGGGCGACGCGGTAGACATCAGCGTCCATGACGGCTCGCTCGTCATCACTCCTGCACGTCGCGTGCGTGGCGGACTCGACCTTGAACAGCTGGTCGCACGGATTCCGCGAGACTACGAGCCTGAAGAGCTCGACTGGGGTCCTCCGGCTGGCCGCGAGG
>JAXMKZ010000062.1 GCA_034370385.1 Coriobacteriia bacterium | reverse complement strand
CGAGGAGTCGCATCGCGCGCACGAGCGGATGGATGTCGCGCGCCGGTCGAACGCGATCGCAGGTCAAGACCAATAGACGAGCCGCGAAGAAGCCGCATACTGCTTCCTTGCTCGGCTTGCAGCCCCGCTCACGCTAACGTGTTAGGCATGAGCGGCAGCTCATGACCTCTCTTCCGCAGTCTGCCTCACGCTGTCCGCTCGATGCCCTAGTTCGACTGCACGTGGCTCCGAGCTGGGTGCGCTGCTCGCCTAGTCGCACTCCGTACAGATTCTTGCCGGCCATCCGGACAGTATCGACTCGGTGTTGCACTTAGCGCACTGAATCGCGTAGGGACGCCGAATCGCGAAGAACAGCAGGATTGGACCCCCGACGATAGCGACAAGCATGATCAGGCGACCACGGCCGATTCCGCCGCCAATCTGCCAGCCCTTACGCATCCCAATACTGAGTCCAATGGCGCCGCACATGAACCACGTCGCGAAGACGGCAGTTCCCAAAGGTCCCATGCCCCCGCCCTGGGGGTCCGAGGCCGCCAGCCAGCCCACGCCCAGACCAGCGGTACCCCACCCCAGTGGCGCCAATTCGTACTTCACGAAGCTCTCCTGTCTGTCGAACGTGTTTGCGCTTCACCCGCGCGCCGTACCGCTTCAGGATAGCCGAGCGCTTCGGCGCGTCGGGTGGAAGCGCTTGTTAGGCGTGACCAGACGGCGACGGGCTCCGCCTCCCGAGGCGCACTGACAGCCTCGCGAAGACCGAAGCCAACGCGACCGTCCAAATCACAGCCAGCAGGCTAAGGAGCAAGTCCTGATTCCAAGCCACAAACGCGGATACCTCGAGTGCCGTGTCCGCCGGAACCGCGTTCAAGGCCGCCCAAGTCGCGAGCAACAGTGACACAAGCCCGAGCGCGACTCCCGATAGGACTGCGAAGGCTGCGACATAGGCTGCAACCAGCGGTCTGGCAAGGATGTCGTTGGCAATTAGGTGCGCGCCAAGTACGAGCAGAATGATGAACGCGAGTCTCCAGGGAACCGACGGCCACACTCCTGCTGCCCAGCTCGCGACCAAGGCCGAGACCACAAGTCCCAGCGCAACTGCCAGCCGCACCCTCACGACTCCCCCTTATCTACGCCTAACGTGTTTGCGCTTCAGCCGCGAACGAGCGGTTGCCTGTCAGCCTAGCGCGTGCGTGAGTCGGCTGGAAGCGCTTGTTAGATGCCGCGGATTCAGATACTAAACGCAACACCCCCACCCGATGAGGGTGGGGCGGTCTGGGACACTCACGGTTCCTCCCTACCGCCAAGCAAAGGGGAACCGATGCATGCCCAGATCACCCTGGAAGAAC
>JAXMKZ010000061.1 GCA_034370385.1 Coriobacteriia bacterium | reverse complement strand
CTCAAGGAATAGAATCTCGGCGCCTGCAGCATCGGGGGGTGGCTCACCAAACGGCCATCCTGGCTGCTCGCGTTTCTGCGCATACGCGACGACCCAGTCGTCGATACTCACACAACACCACCCTCGGTCCGCCCAACGTGTCAGGCATGAGCGGCGGCCCATGCCTTCCACCAGTCTAGCGCTGACGCCGTCCGCTCGATGCCTTTGTTCGACACGCGATCCTGCAGGCTACCCCGCTGCGGCCTGGGTGAGCGGCCCCGCCGAAGCACCAACCACGTCCACCAACTGACCATCGATGCTGGCAAGGTGCCGGTCGACTAGTTCGGACGCGATGAATCGCTCCCGGAACCCTGTCCAGAGCGTGAGTGCGTCCCGGTAGTAACTGATCAGCAGAGGGAATCCTGCATACCTGCAGATTGGCCCGGTGACCATCGCGGAAACTGGACTGGAAGACCCGAAGATCAGGCGCTCCTCATCGAATGACCCTACGTTCATCGTCACCATCGCGCCTGCACGAGAGACGCGCAATGCAGTCGCGACGACCCAGAAGATCGCGCGCGCGGTTCTTGGCGAAAGCGGCTTGTCGTCCGAGAAGGAATGTACGTTCCACAAGGTGTCCTTGTACGGCTGCACGGCCTCGATGACGTGTCGCAGGGTTTCGTCGAAGCTCTCGCCGTGTCGGAAATCCATCCTTACCGTTTGTGTGGTGGCGATGTTGGCCAACCGGTCGAGATTCGTCCCATTGGCGAACCGCCTGGTGTCGGCAGAGATCGACACGGCCGGCTTCAGGCCCGCTCTCTGAGGGTTGTTCGACTCGACAGCTCTGACAAGGGCAGTGATCAGCGTGTCGTTGACCGTGCCGCCCCTGGCGTGCGCATATGCTCGCAGCGCGGCCACCCGCTCAGACGACAGGGTGAGCGTGCGAACGACGAGGCCGTCTCCCGAGCCTGGCCGCAGCCTCATCTTCCACTGCGACGTGTTCATCATCGAGGGTGGATTCGCCGCCGCCGCATGCTGCTCTGCCGTGAGTGCATTCAACACATCGCTATGGTCGGGGCGCGGCGCCGTCCGCGGGAGCGGCACATAGTCAGGGTCATCCAGCAGTCGAGAGTAGACTTCGGCGAGCATATGCGTGACCTCTTTGGCGCTCCATCCGTCTCCGGCGACGTGGTCGAAGCGCACGCAGAGGTCGTCGCGGTCTTGGGAGCGAAGCAGCAGCACCGCGAACCGGGGGCCCTTCGGGTCAAACGGCGTCCCGTGGAATTCGGCGGAGTCGCGGTCAGGGTCTTCCGAGTCTGTCATCGAGAACGCACTCTGCTCGCCCAGGCCCGTGCAACGAACCCATTCCGCACCGCGTGACTTCCCGTCCCACCAACATCCAAGAACCGGCTCAAGGTCGAGCAGAAGGCGCGACGCCCGCGCCAGAATCTGGGCGTCGAGTCGCTCAGCGAACGACATTCGAGAGCCGAGCACCGTCTCCATCATCGGATCGATCGAGTCGACCATGATGTCGCCGGATGTGGCTGGAAGACTCGCCTGCGAAGCTTCGCTGCTCATGTGATCCCCCGATCACTCGCCGTTGAGCTACGTCTGTCGAACGTGCGGCGCTTCAGCCGCGCCCGCTGACTGACATGGTAGCCGAGGACTGGCGAAGTCGGCTGGAAGCGCTTGTTAGCGTGGCGCCCGCAGGTCATCCGAGCGGTCGCTGATCGCGAAAGACGCGCGCCGAGAGCTCAACCGCCGATGCGTCCGGGACCATACCGCCGAGGACTCCAGGCGCGCGCGACGG
>JAXMKZ010000060.1 GCA_034370385.1 Coriobacteriia bacterium | reverse complement strand
GACCCGGACGCCCATCCTTGGTTGTGTGTGGTCTGCCGACAGCCGATGCGGGCATAGCCGCCCAACAAGCGCTTCCAGCCGACTCACGCACGCGCTAGGCTGACGGGAGCCGCTCGTTCGCGGCTGAAGCGCAACAACGTTAGGCGGATGAGTCGGTGAATGGTGAGAACAGGGCAGTAGCCAGAGAGCTCGCAAGTCGGCACGTCGCTGATGGCGATCCGCTCGGCTGGTTCGAAATCCTGTACGCCTCGGCTGGCGATGACTCCTCGATCATCCCTTGGGTGGACCTCGAGCCCAATCCGAATCTCGTCAGTTGGCTTGACTCGCACGGCATGGTCGGATCGGGCTGCGCAGCGCTCAAGGTGGGATGCGGGTTGGGCGATGACGCGGAGGAGTTGTCGCGACGGGGATTTGAGACCACCGCCTTCGACATCTCATCCACGGCCATTTCGTGGTGCCGTCGTCGGTTCCCGGACTCATCGGTGCGCTACGTCGAGGCGGACCTCCTGCAGCCGCCGGGAGACTGGACGGGGCGATTCGACCTTGTGGTCGAGTCCTACACGCTGCAGGTCCTGACGCCAAGGTTACGCCCCGACGCCATGCGACGCGTGGCGAGCTTCGTAGCGCCGGGCGGAACGCTTCTCGTGATCGCTCGAGGCCGGGATTCATCGGAGCCGGAGGGTGCAATGCCGTGGCCGCTCACCAGACAGGAGTTCTCGGTCTTCGAAGACACCGGTCTCACCGTCGTCGAGTTCGAAGACTACGTTGACGATGAGGATCCGCCAGTGCGCCGGTTCAGGGTGAACTACCTGCTGCGTGGTACCGCCTAACAAGCGCTTCCAGCCGACTTCGCAAGTCCTCGGCTACCATGTCAGTCAGGGGGCGCGGCTGAAGCGCCCGACGTTAGACAAACCAGTCGCTTTGGATGAGGCGGAGACACCGTGATTGAGCGTTCGGGGGACACAGTCAGCGCAATCGTGCCTGCAGGGAACCGCAAACCTGCTGCCGTCTGGGGCTCGGTTCTCTTCGGTGGATGGCTGGCGACGCTACTGCCGATCGCCGCGCTCGTGGGCCTCTCCTATGCCGTGGGCTCGGATGCCGCGGACATGTCGCTCATACTCTTCGGCTTCCCCGTGGGGATGCTCGGTTTCGCGGGAATGGGCGCGTATATGCTGCTGTGGGCATTGGCTGGCTCTGAACGGGTCGTTCTCACGCCTCGATCGCTGGTGCTACAGCGCAGATTGCTCGGAGTCCCGATCGTCACGAGGGAGTATGCGACCGAGCACGTGGCCCGGATACGTTACTCGCCCACGCCCTACATGCGTCCGTGGAATCTATGGTCGTCGATCCTTGGCTGCTCGGTGGCGTTCGACTACGGCGCAATGACCTATCGGTTCGGCGTCGGCCTGGCCGAGTCTGATGCACGAAACCTCGTCGAGGCGATCGGGGGTGTCGCCCAGTGAAGGTGAAGCCGGCACGTCCGCGTTACCGGCTCGACGAGACACCCGGAAGTCTCGCCGTGCGCATGCCATACAACTTCCGCACGATCCCCGCTCCGATGTGGCTTCTTCAGGTACCGATCTTGTTCATCGGCCCGCTAGCGGGCATCGGGTTGGCCGGGGCGCTGGGCTCTGCGTGGTCCCTCGTTGTCGGCATCGGGTTCTCGGTGCTCTTGGCGGGAATCATGGGTCTGGCGTACGGAAGTTACCTCACGCTTTCCGAGATGATCGAGATAGTCCCGGAGCGCCAGTTGGCGCAACGGCGCTTCCGTTACTTGGGGGGGCACACGTCGGGGACGCAGCTGCACTTCGACCACGTGCGCAATCTTCGGGTCGAGCCCCCTCCGCCTGGTGGCGACATCCTCAAGGCCTACGGCGACATGTTCGGCAAGAAGGGTGGTGTGATTGCGCTCGACTACGGGCAGGAGTCGTACCGGTTTGGCCAGTTCACAACGGAGGCTGAGGCGCGGCTGGTAGTGTCTGAAATCGAGAGGCGGTTCCCGTCGCTGACCAGCGAACTGGTTGTCTAACCCGCGCGTCAACCTGACTCCGCGCCTCGTGAGGTAGACTCGATTCGAAGCGCGTAAGGGCGCGTCGCAGGTTACGCGCAAAGACGTTAGACGCACGTCTGGCGCCTACGGAGCCGGCTCCAAGACTTGGGTGCCGCCGCCGATCTCAAAGACGCCGATCTGCGTCACACCATCTGCTTCGTAGACAGGCACGAATCGACTTCTGCCGCCCTGTTCCGCCTGCCATCGCAGCGCTTCTTCAGGCGAACTCGGTACCGGGCCACTCAACTCGGTGGCGAGCGAGTAGCCGATGCGGTTGTTAGTCGCCACCACCCTCACTAAGTCAGCTTCCTGATTCTCGATCGTGATTCCGAACGTCTCGCCCCTAGCGTTCATCGGCCACGGCTTCGACGTAGCGTCTCTTGACTCCATCATCGCCGCAGCCGATTCCTGATCCTGTGGTGTGGCGTTGTCAGCGCCAAGGATCAGCGTGGCGGCGGCCGCAATGGCTACGCCCACCAACACCACTCGCAATGTCGTCGTCGGTGTCTCCAGCGTCATGGCGACCCTCCTCAGCAGAAGCCCTCGGGTTCAACTTACCGCGAGCGCGAACAGCGCAGCAGCTGCGTTCCGCTGAGGTTCACAGGACGTCACTCCGCCGTAATGTTCGGCGCCTGACTTCAAGTTTGAATCGCAACACTGAGCCTTTCTGAGGGCCTTCCTACGATTGTGCATAGCATTCCTCCGGGGTCCGGTATCCGAGCCGCTTCCGCGGCCGTGAGTTGAGCTTGGCGGCGATGGCATCGCAG
>JAXMKZ010000059.1 GCA_034370385.1 Coriobacteriia bacterium | reverse complement strand
TCAATCGACAAGACGATGCAGCCGACACTCGTCGTGACCGACGGACTCGATCAGGAGGTGGTGCCCGCGCTCATGGCCGGCTGAGTGACAAGCCCGAGGTCGGAGCAGAGGGCTTCATACACCACTTGCCGGGACGTGGCCTCCCCGATGATTTTGAACTCGCCGAAAGTGTCGCCCATCGGACCCCTCAGACTCCCTATCTTCTGGCGAGGATTGTACCTGAACGTTACCTTCGGCCTCCGCGCCGCAGTCTACCTATCGGCACGAAGGACACCTCTGCGGTGTTGATCGTGAGGAACAACATGGGCGCGGGGGAAGCAGCGCATGTGCACCGGGGCACTACACCGATCACGCTGCGAGTGCGAGCGGTTACGACTACATCACAGTAAGGTAGCCCGGCGCGGCGAGGGTCGCCGTCGGCTCAACGGGGTTGGAGTTCGTTCAGGAGCCGCCACGATCGCGGTTTCTGCGTCGGTGGGGACCTACTTCACGGTGATGTAGTCGTACCCCGGGGACGAGGCGGCCCCAAGAACGGTCGATCCGGGGTGGTACGCACGTATTCGCCAGGCTCCTTTGGACGGGAGACGCAGGGATGTCGTGTATCTGGAATACGTCGAGTAGTTGATGGCCTTCGCCGTGGTCGTGCCGCGGTACTGCCACCACCCATCGATTCCAACCTTCTTCCACAGATAGAGCCTCACGGGGGACGTGTTCGCAATGTGCCTCGGCTTGAGGGTGCCGTACACGGTTCGAGCCTTGCCGGCGTACATGAGCGCGGGAGCCACGGGGGTGCCCACGTAGGGCCGCGGCCTGACGGTGAGGGCGCTGACATCTTCGAGGTAGATGTCTGCCTCGATCCGGATCTCATCTTCGTAGACGACCTTCGTGCCATCGACCGCCGGATGACTCTGCGAAGCGGGGTCCGCGGTCACCCTGTGCGTCACGCCAGTGGCGAGGCGGTGGGCGTAGACATCCGTGTTGCCACCGCTCTCAACCTGATAGACCACCGTGTCGCCGGAGATATCCGGACGCCAGTACCAGCCCGTGCCCGTAGTGAGCTTGCGCTCGACGTTGGTCGCCACATCGTAGAGGTACACGCCGGTTGGTCGGCGTGACGCGTTGAGTCCGACGTACACGAGGTTGGTGCCCCACAAGGCGGGTTGGCTTTGATAGGTCGCGGTTGACGGAACCCGCCGGTCTGTTCCGTCTCGCAAGTCGTGTATGCGAATGGACGATTCGTCGTACGAGCCCTGCTCGTAGGCCACCAGGTCACCGTGAATGACCGGACGACGGTGCTGTCCGAATCCGTCGGTGAGCCGCACCTCCGTGCCGGCGGTCAAGTCGCGCAGATAGATATCAGACGATTCCCCGGAGACGTTGTCCGGGTCGTTCCTGTAGTCCTCCCACACGACTCTCTTGCCGTCGATGCTGGGGTTCGTCTGACGATGATCGTGGCTGGTCAGCTGGCGCTCGGTGCGAGTTGACAGGTCGTACACGTAGATATCACCTTGCGACCAGTGCCCAGATCGTTCGTAGGCGACCAGGTTGCCGTCGATGACCGGCGTCTCGCAGTCCTTGGTGCTCGTCAGGCGTCGTTCGGTTCGGGTGTTGAGGTCATAGGCGTAGATGTCTGCGTATAGGGCAGGGAAGTCGGCGTCGAACAGGTCTAGGACGCGCCAGTCCTGCGCGCGCCAGTCCGCGTACACGATTGTGGAACCTGAGATGTCGGGTGCCATCTGGCTCTTCGCGTTCGTGGTGATCCGAAGAGCGGCCGCAGCCGTGCCGGGATGCGAGAGGCTCAGTGCGACTGCGACGCACGCGATGAGGATTCCGATTGTGCGCCCCGTGGATCCCGGGACAGCGTGATCCTGCGTGGTGCTGTGCGGGGCCCCGATCCTCCAGATTGGCCGTGCCACTGGTTCCCCCTCGTCGCTCGTCCCCGGCGCGCAGCAGGGGTTCTGCCCCGTTGCTGTCGCGTTGCCGTGGCGTCGAATCAGTCTAGCATCGTGTTCTACGGCGACATGAGGCTGGTTACTTGTGGCATTGCGGGGGATAGCGTTGTTGCCCAATCGTGCGATGCGACACGGATTGGCCACCCACACACTGCTATGCTGTTGAGTGTATCCAGACTCAGTTACCTCTTCAGCGAGTGTAACGGGCGATAGTACGCTAGGGAGTAAGTGATGCAGCGGTTCGCACACTATCGGTTGGCGATGGCGACCCTGCTGCTGTCCATGGGTGCCGCAATCTGGGTGTACGGATCGACGACCCCTGCTGATGCGGCGACCGGGACTGGTACGCGCGTATCCGCGGTTCCGGCTACTTGGACAGACGTCACGAACTGGACCGCCGGTTGGTCGGAGCCATGGGGCGTCGCGCTGACGCCCGCAGGAGGCTTTGTCGTCTCCGACAAGGGCACAGATAGAGTCACAGTTGTCCGCTCCGACGGGTCCTCATTCGCGCTCCGCAGTGCGTTCCGTGACCCCACCGGGGTCGCAGTAGACCGCTCTGGGCGCATCTACGTTGCCGACAGCGGCAACGGCATCATCCGCGTGTTCAGCTCAAGCGGGGCGTTCCTGAGAAGAATCGGTTCGCCGGGAACCAGCAGAGGGAAGCTCCGCTCCCCAGGTGGAGTCGCCGTTGGCAAGGACTACTCCGTGTACGTGGCTGACACCGGCAATAATCGGGTGCAGCGATTCAGCTCGACGGGGCACTACCTGAGCCTGATAGGAGGTGGTGCTGGCAGTGGGGCGCACCAGTTCCGGCAGCCGCGCAGCGTAGCGGTTGACTCCCGTGGGCGTGTAGTGGTCGCCGACACCGGCAACCGACGCGTTCAGCGCTTCTCGTCAGTGTCAAACCGCTCCTCGGTGAGGACTCTTGCCACCATCGGTTATACGGCCGGACCACTGGTCGGTCCGTACGGCGTTGCATGTGATGTGACCGGCAACGTTTACGTCACCGATCGATCAGGGGCGCGACTTCAGAAGTACAGCGCACTCGGCACGCTCGTCGAGTCATGGGACGGGCGTCCTGCCGGGGATACGGCGCTGGCGGGCCCTGTCGGGGTCGCGGTCAATGCGACTGGCGAGAGGGTGGTTGTTGCAGATCCCTCACAGGGTAAGGTCCGCACGGGTTCGATGCCGCTGTTCGAGTCCGACGACGACGTGAGCGGCGCGCGCAAGGTCACGAGCTGGCCCGCTTCGGGGGAGTTCGGGGGTCCCCAGGATCCGTGCGACGTCTTCACTTTCACCGTTCCGGCCAATGCGGAGTTCACCATTCGCTCATCGGCGGGGCAGATCGCGATACTGCGCGAGGGAGCGTCATCGGTGGCGGTCGATTTGAGTGACCCCTACGCGTACGGCTGGAAGTTTGCTGCGTCGTCTCGGACTCGCACGGTGGTGGCGTCAGTCCGTGCCTTTGGCGGGGCGCAGGGCGCCTACACGCTTCAGCGCGACATCAAGGCCAAGACGAAAGCGGGATTGAGCTCGCCGACAAGTCGGAGCGGCGTCGTCGCATATGGGAAATCCGTGTCTATCGCCGGCTACGCGAAGTCACTGGCTCCAGGCGTCGCAGCTCCCCCTGAGGTGGAGTTGCTCTTCAATACGGGTGCCAAGGGTTCTACGGCCCTGCCGAGCGTCCGAGTACCAGTCAGCGGCGGTCGATTCGCTTACAACTTCCGGCCCAAGCAGAACACGTGGGTGCGAGTCCGAGTGCCCGACTCCGATGGTTACGTCGCCTTCGGGCCCAGTCCGCGCGTCGACTTCTCGAAGGACGCTCCTGTGCTTCGCGTCAGGCCCCGGATCACACTCACCAGCGGCGCCAGCAAGAGCCGGTACAATCCGCCCGTCGTACGGAAGGGTCAGACGATCACGTTCAAGGGGACGATCCAGCCCGCTCACAGCGTGGGCGACATCGCCGTTACGTTTCGCACGGCGCTCTCGACCGCTCCCACCCAGCGCACTCCGGTACCTGGCAGAGTCGTCAGTGTCGGCGCGAACGACACGGGGTACTGGGAAGCGAAACGGGTCTTTGGCAAGCCGGGCCTCTACCTCATTCAGCTCGATCACCAGCTGAGCGACTGTGGCCTACATGCGGTCACGACCGTCGGACCGTACTACGTGCGAGTGAAGTAGCTCACCCGTACGCGTCCTAGTCGAAAGGATTGCTGCCCCCGCCGGTGCTGCCCCCGCTTGAGCCCCCGCTCGAGCTTCCGCGGGTGCTGCCCCCGCTTGAGCCCCCGCCACTACTGCCCCTGTTGACCGGCCTGGCCTTGACCGTGAGCCGTTTACTCGTGGCGCTCTTCTTGAACGTGTCGCTGCCAGCGAACTTCGCATGAATAGTGAACGTCCCCCGACTGTTCACCTTCCATCCCTTGAGAGTCGCCCACCCGGCAGAGTCCGTGCGGTGCCGACCGAGATCGCCAATCTTTCCCTTGGAGTTTTCGGAGTAGAAGTGAATCCACTGGCGGCGCAAGCCGTTGCCGCCTGAGGTCAGTTTCGCTTTCAGCGTGACTTGGCCGCCCTCGGTGAGGGTGGTTGGCGCTATGGTAAGCGCCACTTTTGTCAGGCGCTTCTCCGCGGGCTCCGCGGGAGGCGCCTCTTCGACGATCGGGGACGGTTCTTCTTTCACTGCCACAGGCTCCGGCCGGGGCTCTTCCGCTGCAGGCTTGCGCAGTACTCCTGCGGCGGTGCCTCCCGCGATGAGGACGAATGCGATTGCCGCTGCGAGGGCAACCCGACGACCCTTCTTGGATCGAGGTGGCGTGACGGGCGTCGGCGTCGGGTCTGATTCGACGTGCGGGGGAGGCGCGACCGGCTCGATGACTGGTTCGACGGGCTCTGGGTACTCGAGCATGGTCGGCTCGGCCATCTCGATGATGGTCGGCTCGGGTGGCGGTGGCGGTGCCGGCACTTCGGGCGAGGCCTGCAGGGCCGGCCCGGGCGCTGGGTACGGTTCGGCTCTTCCCTCGGATGATGGGGGATACGAAGGTGCGGGTGGGGGGGCGGTGGGAACCGACAGAGGATCAGCTGACGCACGAGGATCCACTGTCGCGACGGTCAACCCTGCCCCGGGTCCGAGGGTCGGATCCTGCATGGGATGAGGTGCCTGTGGCGGGTGAGTCGGTACGATGGAAGGCGGGTACTCCACCTCTTCGAAGCTTCGCAGTTCCCAGTCCGAGAGCATGGCATCGGCATCGGCGTAACGGTCGTCGGCGCTCTTCGCCAGGGCCTTCATGACCGTTTCGGACAAATGGGAGGGAATCTCCGGATCGAGTTCGACCGGTGTCGGCGGGTCTTCGTGCGCGATACGGTAGAGCGTCGTGGCGATGCCTGTGTCTGCCGCGCCCTTGAACGGGTTGGTGCCCGTCAGAAGCACGTAGGCGATCACGCCCACCGAGAAGAGGTCGGTTCTCTTGTCTATCGGCAGGCCCCGCACCTGCTCGGGTGACATGTACGCCGGCGTGCCGAGTACCGTGCCGACCGCCGTGTACTCTTCGGTGCTGGCCACGTGGGCGATGCCGAAGTCGGTGATCTTCACGCCGCCGTCTGCGGTCACGAATACGTTGTCGGGCTTGAGGTCGCGGTGAACCACGCCCATCGTGTGCGCGTAGCCAACCGCCTCCAGAAGCTGGCTGATGTGGGCGACCGTCCACGGCACTGGTGCGCGCCCGTGCGCGACGATATCCGAGAGCAACCGTCCGTGGATGAGCTCCATGACAAGACCGGGTCGGCCGTCAAATACGGCAGCCGCATGCACCGTGACGATCCCCGGGTGGCTCAGCCGCGCCACCGCTCGTGCTTCGCGAATGAATCGGCGTTGGAAGTCCGCCGTCACGTGCTCCGATGAACCGGGCGGTGGAAGCGGTTCCTTGATCGCGACCTCTCGTTCGAGCGCGGGGTCATAGGCGCGCCACACCACCGCCATCGCGCCACGGCCGAGCTCTGAGATGATGTGATAGGGACCGAACTCCGCCACGTTGCCTTCCCTCATACGCAAAACTACCGACTGTTGCCCTCTGGTCGGCTTCGTTCACTCTGATAGTGTACGTGAAGATAACCTAACCTGAGCACCGCCCTCTCGGGGGATTCGAGCGGTCGCTTGGAGCGCGCGGAACAAGTATCGAGATGGAGGGGAAATGCAGCTCATTCTGGTCGACGGCGACCGCATAGAGCGACTCAATCTCCCAGCGAAGCCGTTGGGTCAGTACTGGGTTACCCGCGCTGACGAGTCGGGCGGGTGCGACGAACTCCTCAGTGTTGAAGGGGTCGCCGGCCAGTGGGTCTTGAAGTCCAACAGACGCGCGGCGGTGCTTGGGCAGGACGAACAACCGGTGAAGACGATGGTTCTTGAACCCGACGTCTTCTACGGTATACGCATCACCGCGACAGGCGATAGTCTGCTCCTGCTGTGCGAGTCGACCACCGAGGATCGCCAGCGCTTCGTTCGCTACCAACTTCCGGCACATGGATCGGCGCGGATCGGCAGAAGCGAGAGTTCCGAGATCTGTTTCGCGAGCAGATTTGTGTCCAATGCCCACGCGGCGCTGCGCTTCGACGATGGTCATATCGCTGTGGAGGACAGGGGCAGTGCGAACGGCACGTTCGTCAACGGACGCCGTGTTCAAGCTGCCACGCTCAATCCCGGTGACGTGATTTGGATTGTCGGTCTCACGATGGTCGTGGGCCAGAGCATCATCGCCATCAATAATCCTGATGGACTCGTGACCGTCGACGAGCGAACCCTTGCACCCTTTGAGCTGCCAGACTTCAATCTAATGCTCGACGAGGATATCGAGGAGGCTGCCGTTGCGCAGCTGTTCTCGAGGTCCCCGCGCTTCTCGGAGAGAATCCGGACCGCTGCATTCAAATTGGATCCGCCCCCGCAGAGGCGCGAAGAGGATACGCTGCCGGTCATGCTCGTCATCGGCTCCGCACTCACGATGGGAGTGGCCGCATCTTCCATCGGTATCTTCACCGCCTTCAACGTGATTAACCAAGGTCGTCCATTCAGCGACGCGATACCCGCACTCGTTATGTCCGCGAGCATCCTTCTCGCGATGGTGATGTGGCCGTTGTTGAACCGCAGATATCACACGAAGCAGTCCGCCCTGCGGGAGCAGGAGCGCCTGGAGAAGTACCGCGCTTATCTCAGCGGAATCGATGCGCGCATCGAATCCGAGCGTGCTCGGCAAGCGGATGTACTCGGCCGTGCGGTTCCCACCCTTGCCGACTGCCTGGGTTGGGTCATGCGCAGAGACGGCGAGCTCTGGAGCCGCACTGCTGACGCCCACGACTTTCTGTCGGTGAGGCTGGGCGTCGGTGACGCGTCCATGGATATGGAGCTCAGTGCACAGGAGCCGAAGTTCAGCGTCGAAGAGGATTGTCTGGAAGCAGAGATGCGTGCGGTTGCGGACGCCGCTCGAGTGATGACGGGCGTGCCGATCACGGTTTCGTTGCGGGAGCACGCGATTCTGGGTCTGGTCGGCAGCGCGGAGCGGACACACTCGTTGCTTCGTGGCCTTGTCCTGCAGCTCGCCGCGCTGCACGCTCACGATGTCCTTCGACTCGTCTTCATCTATGACCAGGATTCACACTCGGACTGGGCGAGCGCGCGGTGGCTTCCCCACACATGGAGCGACGATGAGTCGATTCGTCTCGTAGCCTCCAGTGCAGAGGAGCTCAAGGGGCTTTCTGTTCACATTGAGGCGCAGATGCGGCAGCGCGAGGATGAGCGTATCCCCGGGCGCACCGGACCACTGAAACCGCACTACGTGGTGTGCGTGCTCAACCCGGCTCTGGCGAGTCGTTCGCACGGCCTTGACCGGATCCTTCGTGAGGGCGCAGAACTCGGATTCAGCGTTGTTGCGGCGTATCAGGACAGGAGTGAGCTTCCCGATGAATGCACCGCGATCGTCGACTTGGGGGATTCGCCGACCTTGATGCTGGCCGAGCAAGGGGAAGTGAGCACGCTTCCCTTCACTCCGGACGTTGCGGTGGCCTCTTGGCCCCGAGATGCGGTCGAAACGCTCGCGAACACCCGGCTTGACACGACCACGGACGTACGAGCGTTCCCTGCCGCACTGCCCGTTCTCGACATGTATCGCGTAGGTCGGGTCGAACACCTCAATATCCTGACGCGCTGGGCGGGCAGCAATCCGGTTCTGTCTTTGGAGGCCCCGATAGGTGTAGATGCGTCGGGCAACATCATGAAACTCGACGTTCACGAGCGATTCCATGGGCCCCATGGATTGATCGCTGGCATGACCGGGTCCGGCAAGAGCGAGTTCATCATGACGTACATCCTCTCGCTCGCACTCAACTACGACCCGCACGAGGTCGCCTTCGTACTCATCGACTACAAGGGCGGCGGCATGGCGAATGCGTTCTCGGAGCTGCCGCATGTGGTTGGCACGATCACCAACCTCGATGGCGCGGAGGTGAACCGATCGCTGGTGTCGATTCAAAGCGAACTGAAGCGTAGGCAAGCGCTGTTCAATGCGGCCGCAGATGCCACCGGCACAAGCAACATCGACATCTATGCGTACCAGGGATTGTACCGAGAGGGCGAGGTCAGCGAGCCGCTGTCCCATCTGTTGATCATCTCCGACGAGTTTGCCGAACTCAAAGCGCAGCAGCCTGAGTTCATGGACCAGCTCGTCAGCGCTGCCAGAATCGGACGAAGCCTGGGAGTCCATCTGATTCTTGCAACGCAGAAGCCATCAGGCGTGGTGAACGACCAGATCTGGTCCAACAGCCGGTTCCGTGTATGCCTCAAGGTTCAGGAGAAGGCCGACAGCGTCGAGGTCATCAAGCGTCCCGATGCGGCCGAGCTGTCGGCAGCGGGGCGCTTCTACCTCCAGGTCGGGTTCAATGAGGTGTTCGAAATGGGACAGTCGTCGTGGGCTGGTGCACCGTATGTTCCGAATGACACCTACACTCCGGATTACGATGACAGTGTCGCGCTGGTCAGCCATCTCGGGCAGATCGTTCGGCGATCACGCGGAGAGAAGTCACGCGGAGTCTTGGGCCCTGCCCGCAGACAGCTTGATGAGATCACGGCCTACATCGCAGGGGTCGCTCAGAGCGAAGGAATCAACATCCGTCCGCTGTGGTTGGACCCCATTCCCGGCGACGTATTCGTTGACGAGCTCAGACGAAAGTACGGGCAGCCCGCGCGCGCGGGTGTCTTGGAACCGATCATCGGAGAGTACGACGACCCGGCCAATCAGCGGCAGGAGGTTCTTGCCGTCCCGCTATCCCGCGACGGCAACGTCGTGGTGTACGGGTCCACCGGGAGCGGGAAGGAGCGGTTCATCCGGACGCTTATGTGGTCGCTCATAGAGTCCAGCCCGCCAGATCTACTCAACATGTACGTGATCGATTGCGCCGCCGAGACTCTTGGTGCGTTCAGGTCTGCACCGCACGTCGGCGATGTGCTCTTCAGCCATGATCACGAGCGTATCATCCGTCTGATGAGGATGCTTGGCAGGGAGATGACGCGCCGCAAGCGGCTCCTGGTTGAGGCGAATGCCGGCTACTCGGCGTACCGTACGCCCAGCGGAGAGCGTCTCGCCTCGATTGTGATCGTCGTTCACAACTACGGCGGCTTCGCAGACGCGCACCCTGACGCGCTGGAGGCGCTCACCTGGATTGCGCGAGATGGAATACGCTACGGATTGTTCGTCGTCTTGTCGGCGACGGGTTCAAACGACGTCCGGTTCCAGATGCTTCAGAACTTCAAGCAGATGTTCGCTCTTCAGTTCAACGACCCAGTCGACTATGTCTCGGTGCTTGGAAAGACCGGCGGCATGCGGCCTTCCACGCTGGAAGGACGCGGGCTGGTGCGGCGCGACGGAGTGCACGAGTTCCAGACCGCCCGACCCCGTTCCGGTGTCGACGACGACCTCGCCTTCATTCGTGAAGAGTGTCAGCGTATGGCCGACGCGTGGGATGGTGCCGCCGCGCCGGCGGTGCCGGCGATGCCGACCATCGTGACTCCGGAAGCGATTGAGGCGATGCTGTCGGATGCTCGGTTCCAAGGAGGAATCCCCTGCGGCGTCGAGGTCTCTACGCTTGAACCCGCTGGTCTGGACTTCGCCGGATCCTTCGGAACCTGGGTGCTCAGCCATGACCCGGAGGATGCGGCGTTCGCTCAGGGCATGACGGAGCTCATGGGTGCGGACATGGGCAACGATGTGGTCGTCTTGGACGCGGCGCCCGCGTTCGTGCAGGATGAGAACCGAACGTACGCCTACGCCACAGGAGCTGCCCTGGACCCGGCGGTTCGAGAACTCAGCAGCCGCATCGCCGAACGACACGTCAGCGTGGAGGCTGGAACGGCCGCAACCGAGTTCGAGGCGCACCCCATCGTCTGCGTCATCGTTTCGTACTCGCGGCTCGCGCAGTCCTTGAGTGCCGAGGTGCGGCTCCTGCTTGAGGGGATGATAGCTCGCGACGGAGTGCCGATAGGCTTCCGCATCGTTCTCGTCGAGGCCGCCTCAGAGGCACAGAAGCTCGCTTATGAGGCGTGGACCACGCACTTCAAGCCCACCCGCGGCGTGTGGCTCGGGAACGGTTTTGCCGATCAGAGTGTCCTCAAGGTGCTCTCCGGACGCAACGACATGTATCGGGAGATCGGCTCTCGGAACGGATACCTGATCTCCAAGGGCGTACCCCGGTTGATCAAGACCCTGCGGTCACCGCTGTGGGCGAAGGACGAGGAGGCCCTCGATGAGTAGAGTGCTGGTGAGCGTGTTCGTGCCGGTCGTGAACCGGGAGATGGACGTCTTCATCCCGTACGAGGTCCCGCTTGGCCGCACCACGGGGTTGCTTCGGAATCTTTTGGGAGACGACCCGTTGACCGGGGGTGAAGCGGTGCGCTCGGCCGTCCTGTGTGACCGCGGAACCGGTGCGATACTGAATCCCGAATTGAGCCCTCAGGAGGCGGGACTCACCAACGCCTCGCAGTTCCTATTTCTCTGATGCCAACACGGCGTCACGGTACGTCATCACTGTGCTTCCAAGCCTGATGCGGTCCCCGTCTGACAGGCGGACCGGATGGGCCAGAGCCGAGTCGTTGACGAAGACCTGAGCGGATTCGCCGACCGGACCCACAATCGCCGTGCCGCCGTGCGTGGTCACGAGTGCATGCACCTCTGCGGCGTCCGAATCGGAGATGAGCAGTTCACACTGGTCACCTTTGCCGACGCGCGTCACACGTTGCAGGGCCACCTGGCGCCCGTCCGCGAACTCGAGAAGTCCGCGCGGCTGGCCCCGGTCGATATCGTAGAGGCCGCGGCCGACCCGAACGATGCGTCCGTCAGATCGCTGGAAGCGACTGATCAGATTGGCGGGCAGGCCCTTTCCGGGTAGCGGGACCCCCTGCTCAAGAAGAGCCGATCTCAGCTCGTCGATCGACATTGCCGCGCCGCGACTCTCAAGTATCGACGCGGTTGCGTCGATGAACTCACCATGACGGGCGGGGGCCTTGCGCGCAGAGACTTCTGCGGCAGGGGTGCCCATCTCTAGGGCAAGCAGTTCTTCGAGCAGGCGAACCCGCGCTTGGGCGTTCTGGAGGCGAAGCTGAGCCGCAGCCAGGTCTTGAGTCGCGTCCGCGAGTTCTTCGCGGGCCCGAGAGAGCAGTTCGCTGAGGTCGCCATTGGGCGTCATTGGCATCCGTCCAGTGTCTTGTGAGCTGTGTCTGCAACATAGCATACAGCGTGCCGAACAGATTCCTCAAGAATCTTCAGTTTCGTAGTTGACAGACTATTTGGTCATAGCTACAGTGTAGCTACAGAGGCGATTGACAACAGAACAGAACACATCAAGCGAGGCAAACAAGGTGAGCGGGGGGATGCGTGGCGCGATGAGGGTGAAGCAGCGAATAGGTAGTGCGCGCTCGATGCGAGCGCTGCCCAGAAACCGAAGTTAGGAGACAGAGATGCCAGCACCGAAGATTTTGGCGGATCCGACTGCGATGAAGCGCGTGGCCTCTGAGGTTGACGGCCTTCGCGAGCGTTATCAGGGACAGGTTGACGCTCTCTACAGCAGCGTTGGCGCCATCGGGTCGGGGTGGACCGGCGCGGATCAGGATGCCTACCGCACTCAGATCGACCAGTTTCGGGACGACTTCACGGAGATGGTCAACCTGCTCCGCAGCTACACCGACTATCTCAACAAGTCGGCGCAGCAGTACGCAACCGAGCAGCAGAATATCGCGTCCGACGCACGTTCGCTGCGCACGGACTTCTGAGGCCCGCCATCACGGTCGATTCGTTCCGTACAAGTAGGAGGAAACCATGAGCTCTGAAGTCATCAATATTCAGCCGGGACAGGTGCGCTCCCATGCGGATGCCATCAAGAACAGCAACACCCAGCTCACCGAGATCATGAATGAAGTCACGCGCAGCGTGTCAGGCTTGCTCGGTGTCTCGTGGGAAGGCACGCCGATCGAGGGCATGAATGCCAAGCTCTCAGCCCTCAAGAACAAGATCCAGACCGAGCAGCAGGTCATCCAGGAATACGAGACCTTCCTTCGCCGCACGGCTGATCGCTGGGAGGCTGTTGACCAGGGTGTCGCCGGCAACGTCCAGCAGGTTCTCGAGTAGAAACGGGCAGACATGGCGGGTGCTGATCGCACCCGCCATGTTGCGCGCCCCAGGAGGTACACGACTTATGCTTCACGGTGAGACGGTTCATTCGAGCAGCCGGCCGCTCGTGGCCTGCGCGCACGACGTCCGGGCAGCGCAAGGACGGCTCCGGATATTGAGCGAAGCGCTTAACGGCAGCTGGCACGGATCCGAGATGGTTCCCGTGAACGACGCCACATCGAGCATCGGTGGGCAGTTGCACGCATTGGAGCGCGAGCTCCGAGCGCTCGCCGAGGACATGGATCACGAGGCCGGCGCCGTTCGAGCCGAGATGGCCGCTGAGGCTGAGCGGGTTGAGGCAGAGCGCACGAAGGCCGAGGCTCAGAAGACAGCTGAACAGCAGGCCAAGCGTGGTGCCCGGTGAGCCGGGTGGACATCGACACGGCCTCGGTCATGCGGATTGCGCATGATATTGCCGCTCTAGCCGCGGCCATGGATCGTGTTCGCCAGGAGCTTGAAGCGGTTCCCGTGGATCCGCGGCTCGCCGACCGGCGACAGATCGCACCGCGTCTGGCTCGCTGTCGTGCAGCCGCTGCGGGAGCGGGTTCCCGTCTGCGGGAGCTCGCACAAGCGCTGGAGGGAGCGGCGGTGCGTTACGAATCCGCCGATCGCCGTGTAAGCATGATGGCGGAATCAATGAACCTCGGTGGCACAGCGAGGGACTCGAAGTCCGGCGGGCCTCAGTCGAACTCGAACAGCACCTCGGTGCGACCGAAGCGGATGTGAGCGCCGCCATGCAGTGCTCGCGTTCCCTCGACTCTGACCCGATCCACGTAGGTTCCGTTCGTACTGCCGTGGTCCTCGATGTAGGGTGCATCGCCGTCTACGCCAATCGAGAAGTGCTTGCGGCTCACAAGGGGGTCCGCGAGGATCGCGTTGCAGGTGGCTCGGTCACGACCCACCACGAAACGCACGGCGCTCGACGTCAGCGTGAATGTGATCGGCTCTTCGCCGGGAACGACAAGGCGGGCGACGAGAACCGGCTCGGGGTCCTGACCTTCGATGAAATGGGCGGCGTCGTGGAGCCCTTTGGCGATGATCACGGTGCCACCGCGTTCGGCTCGAACGCACTCGGTCGAGACGATCTCCCAGCCGGGGGGTGGCGCCGCGGGACGCGTCGGCTGTCCGATGGCAGCAGTGCGCCGAGAGTAGTCGCCGGTCTTCTCGTTCATTCGTCAACGCCAATCTCGGGCTGGGTGAGTGCAGTCTAGTGTATCGTCCGTTCGAAGCGGGTGCTTGAGTAGGTACCCACACGGGGGGCATCCGAATGGGGCGCGGAATCAGGGGCGTTTTCGCGCAGCAATGATGGTCTTGGGACCGTTGTGTCGTTCAACCGAAGGGGGTTTGTGTTCGATGAAGCACCGCCGCATGTTGCGTGCAGTGGTCTCAGGACTGCTTCTCGTCCCGCTGCTGTTGTCCAATATCGCGATCGCCGGAGCCGCACCGGAGCCGGTGGAGCCGAGTGTCTACAAGATGGCCGCTATGGCCACCGCATCCACGGGCAGGCCCACAGAGGTCGAGAAGCCCGGCTTCAGCCGTGTCGCGGCGTCGGGAGCAGTTGCCCAGTCGGTCGCCCTCTCGCGCGGGTGGAGCACCGCTTCGTCCGTCGTGCTCGTCGGCAAGTCCAACTGGAAAGAGAACGCGGTCGCGCCTGGACTGGCCGGAGCGCTCGACGCGCCGATCTTGGCGACATCGGGGTTGCGGTTGGACACGGCCGTCAGCTCGCGACTGTCCCAGATGCGCACGAAGACGGTGTACGTGATAGGAGGCTCGCGGGCGGTGTCGTCGTCCGTGGTGAAGGCGCTTCAGCGCAAGCGGATCCGGGTGATTCGACTCGCTGGCACCAGCCCGGCCGACACCTCGCGCGTAGTTGCGCTGCGCATCAAGTTGATCACCAAGGCCACGCCGGTGGTCATTGCGGTGGCCGAAGGTGACTACGCGGGGGCCGGCGCTGTTTCGGCCTACGCCGCCGCAGCAGCCGCTCCGGTATTGCTGACCAATCGGACTACGGTTCCGTCGGCAACGAAGCTCGCGCTTCGATCGCTGCAGGCGACGATGACGGTGGTGGTCGGACCGACTTCGAAGATATCGGCTGCAGTTGCGTTGGCGTTCCCGGGCGCTGTGCGAGTTGGTGGTGCGAATGCATACGACACATCGGCGAAGCTAGCCGACTTCGGCGTCCAGCGGGGAATGTCCCTTGAGAAGACCGTGGTGATGACTGGGGAGAGCTTCCCGCAGGCGGTACTCGCTGGCCCGTGGGCAGGGCGAACTGGCTCACCCATTCTGCTCACCAAGCGCACGTCGCTGCCGGCCGAGGTCAAGACCTTCGTCGCGAGTTCGGGCTCGAGCATCAAGAAACTCAGGGTGGTGGGAACCACCAAAGAGGTCGCTACGGGAGTCGTCTCGCAGATGATGACGGCGGCCGCGACCATTATCTACGCCGACCTGATCAACCCCGACACGCCGTCGACATCCATTGACGTTCAGTCGGTAAGCGCCACGTCACTGCGAGTCACGGGTACGCCCGCTGACCTAGGGGACCTCAAGATCGGTTCGGTGCTCATTGGTGAGCGGTCGACGACGGCTCCCGAGGGCTACTTCCGCAAGGTCGTCGGAATAGCGCAGAGCAGCGGTGCTGTCACCCTCGAGACGACGGCCGCTACGCTCTCGGACTGCATCGCACAAGGCGGGCTCAACCTTTCGTTCGCATCAGGTGGATCATCCACCGGTGCCGGGTCAGGCTCACTCGTCTCGCCGATGTCTCAACGGGCTCGGGGTTCGGACATCACGGCTGCAGGTTGGGACGAGATCGGGCAGGGGGCATCCATCACGTCTGCAATCGCGTTCGAAGTAGCAGAGGGTGTCACGATCAATGGGTCGCACAAGTTCGGTTGGTCAATAAGTCTCAAGTGGTACGAAGGGGATTTCTGGCACCCAGGTCCAGAGATTGTCGAGTTCAGGCGGACAATCGATCGCTCCTACAAGTTCTCGATCAAAGGCAAGGCCACGCTCGCCGAGTGGAAGCGAGAGAAGAAGCTCGTCGACAAGCAGTTCACAGGCCCGTCGATTCCAATCGGGATCGGCGCCATTCCGACGCTCATTGATTTTGAAGTGATTTCGAAGGCATCCCTGAGCGGGGAGTTCAGCGCCAGTATCGAGGGCGGGGCGACGAAGACCGACACTCAGGGGTGGCGTTGGAAGGATGGATCCCTCTCGACCATCGATGAGTCCCACGACTGGAAGCCTGACAATCCCAAGCTTGTGCTTGAAGGTCAGGCCGAGGCGAAAGTCTCCATCCAGGTCGAGGTCACCTGGCTCATTGCCGGCCTAGCCGGACCGGGCGTTGCAGTCGAGGGATACTTGGCGAACCGCTTCGCGGTGACCGTCGAGGTCGAAGCGTCGAACGAAGGCGCAGGCGCCACGGTGGGTGCTGCGACCGTAACCCCCTCCATCAAGTGGGGGTTGTACGCGGGAGTAACGGGCAAGATCATCGCCAAGGTCGACATCTTCGGTGTTATCGAGCTCGCCAAGAAGGAGTGGCCGGTATTCGATGCGGAGGTGAAGATTCTTGAACGCACTGTAACCGCCGAGAAGCTCGATGACAAAGCTCCTGTGGCCAGTAGTGATGCTCAGCCCACGTACTCCGCCGTGCCTTCGGTGGTGAAGATCACTGCGACAGATGATGGCTCCGGGGTCGCATCGGTGAGCTATCAACTGAATGGTGCTGCCGAGAAGAGGATCACTGGCGACAAGGCCAACGTCTCAATCACCAAGGCCGGCAAGCACACGCTGAAGTTCTGGGCCACGGACAAGCAGGGCAACAAATCGAGTCCGATCACGGTCGTGTTCTTCGTCTCCTCACCGCAGAGCGTGCGCTATTTTGTGAAGACGTGGAACGTTGACGACCGGTCACTGGTGATCGTCAATGGAACCACGGTGGTCGACGTCGCGGCGGGTTCGGAGTCGGGCTGGCGAGAGATCACGCAGTTGCTTTCGCCCAGCGCGAAGGACACGCGAATCGAGTTCAAGACCTACAACGCGGCCGGCGGCTACGCGTGGGGCTACGCGATCGGCGAGCAACGCGCGACCGACACGACCGTCAAGACGCGGGCGAGTCGTTGGAATGAGGGCCTGGCAGGGGTTCCGGGCCAGGGTGCCAACAACAATGACCTGTCTCGCCAGAATCAGTGGATTCCCGTGTTCAACGGCACGCTCGGCGTGGCGCTGGGGCTGTAGGGACCCGCAGATGGTAGACGTCGTCATGGGCGGCGCGGGGAGTCAATCCCGTGCCGCCCATGAATCGTACGGAATCGACGATGGGGCCTCGTCTCAGGCCCGCTGATTCGGCGGAGTGCACACATGACCCACTATGCGATTTCATCCGTTGCCGGTCCGCGACCTCATAATGAGGATCTAGGCTTCGCGTTCGATCTTGCGGAATCATCCATAGGCGTCGGGAATCCTCGAGTGCTGCTGGGGGTATGCGATGGAATGGGAGGTCATCGTCACGGCGATGCGGCCAGTGCTGCCGCGGTGGCCGCGGTGGGACTGTACGTGAGCAATCACGACGGGCGCCTCGAACCCATCGACCCCGAGGCGGCCCTCGCGGAAATCTTGGCATGCGCGAATGACGCGGTAGAGAATCTGGACGGAGCCGAGGACGGGCCGAGCGCTGGCTCGACCATGGTCGCAGTGCTGGTCGACGGCGAGCAAGCGTCTGTTGGACACGTTGGCGACAGCAGGGCTTACGTGATGCGCGGAAACGAGATCAGCCGGATCACGACAGATCACTCGCTCATAGGTCGGCTCGTTGCTGAAGGTACCATCAGTGAGGAAGAGGCTCGTTCCCACCCGCGCCGCAACGTCATCGAGCGCGCCTTGGGATTCGGTGGCCACGACGGGGATTTTGCCTCCGTGGCTCTTGAGCGCGAGGATGTGCTGCTGCTGTGCAGCGACGGTCTGCACGGAACTCTGAGCGATGCGGCGATTGCTGAGACGCTCAGCACAAGCTGGGGTCCGCAGGAGGCGGTGGCCCAGCTCACGGCCCGAGCGGTCTCGGAGGGCGCCAGCGACAACGTGACTGCTGTTGTCTGGTCCCGTCGATGGGAGCGAGGGCCGCGAAGCGAGAGGTTTCGAAAGCGCGGGATACTCGGACGATTCAGCGGCGGCTTGCCCGCCTGATTCTGCGCCGCTTCACCAGTGCAAGTCACTCGTCTGGAGCTGTGGGCTCCTTGACTGACGCTATTGGTAAGGAGTAAGGTTTTACGTAAGGAAGAGTGTTGGAGGTAAGACGATGCGAGCCACAGCCAAAGTCACATCGAAAGGCCAGGTCACAATACCCATCGATGTGCGCGAGGGCCTCGGCATCATGACCGGCGATTCGCTGGTGTTCGAGGTCAAGGCCGGGTACGCGACGGTTAGCCGACAGCGTTCGGCGCTTGATGTCGCAGAGGAGCAGTTGGCTCGGCGAGGAGAGTCCATTGCCCGGCACGCGTCGAAGGAGGAGGCCATTGCGGCCTACTTCCGGGATCGCGGCAAGGACGAGGACCATCCCGAGCGATACGTGGATGAGCTCTTCGTGATCGGTGGCGCGAAGGAGCCACCGGAGTGATTCTTGCCGACACAAACGTCGTGGTCGACTTCTGTGGGGTCACCGCCGCCCGAACCCGACGTGCCCAGTCCGTCAAGAGTGCAATCCCGCGCGGAGAGCGGCTGGTCATCACCGAAGCCGTCCTCGCCGAATGCTTCTGGGTACTGCGTCAGTCGTACGGCTGGAGCGACCGGGATTCGGCGGATGTTCTGGCCGACATCGCGGATTCGACGGAGTTCGCTGCAGAGAATGGATATCTGCGCGTCAGCCTCACGATCAAACGCTCACACCCTTCGCTTGACATCGCGGACTGCCTTCTAGCTGCTCGCGTGTTGGACGGAGACGATCTGATCACTCACGACGCGCGGCTCAATCGCGCCATCGAACTCGAAATGAGAGGGCCTACCCAATGACCGATCGTGAACGCGACACCCTGACCATCCCCGAGCTCACCTACACCGCCGACGGCCTCATTCCGGCCATCGTGCAGGATCGCGCATCAGGCGAGGTCATGATGCTCGCATGGATGAACGCTGACTCGCTCGCCAAGACCTGCGAGACCAAGCGCACGTGGTTTTGGAGCCGCAGCCGTCAGAAGTACTGGATGAAGGGCGAGGAGAGCGGCAACGTCCAGATCGTCCACGATGTACGCTACGACTGCGACGCTGATTGCCTGCTCGTCATCGTGACGCAGGCTGGCGAGGGCAAGGCATGCCACACCGGCGAGCGGTCGTGCTTCTACCGTTCGCTGTGCGAAGGAGAGGACTGAGAGGCGATGACCGACTACATCCCGTCCGGCGAAGACCGTCCCGAGGACATCCTCGAGTACGGCGCGACTCCGGAGATCGGCCCGGTGCTGGAATCGCTGTTCGCCACGATCCGTCAGCGCGGAATCGACCTGCCTGATGGCAGCTACACCGCCACGCTTCTGTCGGGTCACGAGGACAAGTTGCTCAAGAAGATCGGCGAGGAGGCGACCGAGGTCGTCATGGCCGCGAAGTCGGGAGACGCCGACCAGCTGCGCTACGAGTCGGCCGATCTCGTCTATCACCTGCTGGTTGTGATGCAGCGCTGGGGCCTCACGCCGCACGACCTCGCACGCGAGCTCGAATCGCGCTTCACGTAGAGATCAGGGGACGCCGCCATCGTGGTCACACCTCTCGCCGGCAGGCCGGAACCCCAGCGGCGCGAGCCGTTGTGGGACCGCGTGGACCGCAACCGGTTGAGGCTGGTGGCCTACCTCGCGGTGTTCGCTGTGGTGGCGGCCGTGTTCCTCGCCCTCATCGTGGCCGTATTCGCGTTGCTGGTGCGATTCCTCGCGGGTGAGACGGGGGTACTGGCCAAGGCGGCTGGCTGGATGCTCGCCGATGGCGTCTGGCGGCCAGGGGCGACCGGAATCCTCATCGCGGTGCTGTACGAGGTTTGGGCGCTCAGGCGTAGCGAGAAGTGGATCGTCGGGCGCCTGAACGCCGAGTTCGTCGTGAAGGGCACCATGCTCGAGGCCAAGATGGTGCTCAAAGACATGGCCATCGCCGCCGGGCTCCCCGTGGCACCGGCGCTCTACCTGCTGCACACGTCGAACGTGAACGCCTTCGCGTTTGCCACTGCGGGACGACGGCCGATCGTCGGCGTGACCGAGGGATTCGCCGCCCGGCTCACGCTCGACGAACAGCGGGCCGTCTTCGCCAATCTCGTCGCGCGTTTGGCGAGCGGAGACACGATGGTGTCGTCCGCGGTGGTTGCGTTGCTGACGCCTCTCCAGAAGTACCGCTCTCATCGAGTGCGCATGCTTGACGAGGAAGACCGTTTGATTCGCGACGTCTTGGAGGAGCGCCGCTTCGACCCCAATGCCCGGACGGAAGTGGCGGTGCCCGTATCCGCGGCGTTCCTTCCGGTTCTGTTCCCGCTCATCCTGGCAGGCGAGGTCCTCGCCGCAGCTCAGCGCCGCTCGCAGCTTGTCGCGGCGGAGAAGGCGGACGCGGAGGGCATGCTGTTGCTCAAGGATCCCGCGAGCATGCTCTCGGCGCTCGAGCGGTGTGTTCGCCTCAACAACAACGTCATCGAGGCGGACCAGAGCTTAGGCGATGTCTTCTACTGCTGGACGGGCGACAGCACCGATGATGAGGACGATCCTGAGTGGAGACGGGTTGCCCGGCTTCGCGAGGTGCTCGGCGTCGAGGGCTGGGTACCCACCGATATGCCGGCGACGGCCGGGGTCGATATAGTGCCGCCGCGCGCGCCTCGGGTCGGGTCCGGCTGGGAGGGGCGGGGAGAATGAGCGCCTCGGCCCGGCGGCGGATGCGCCACGCCTGCGCGGTGATGGCGGCGCTCGTTGTGCTGCTCGCCGCATCGGGCTGCACACGCACTCCCGTCACCTACGAGCCCCGTTTGGCCGCGTCGCCGCCGTCGAAGCTCGGCGGCACGGTGCCGTCACAGGACTCGTCGCGTCAGGCCGCGGCCCTTATGCGCCTGGCACCGCGCGCCGAAGACCCCGCCGGCTACGGGTTCGATCCGATCGCTGCACTGCGCCACGCCACAGCGATCGCCGCCTTTGGACCTCGGCCCGGCGGCAGCCCCGCCGAGAGGCAGGCCGCTGAGTACATCGCCGCCCGCCTACGTGAACTCGGCTACGAGCCGCGGTTGCAGGAGTTTGCCCTGCCCAGCGGCCTGACCAGTGTGAACGTGATCGCCGTGGCGTTGGGACGGGATGAGTCTCGCCGTTTCCTGATAGGGGGGCATATCGACACCAAGCCGCCCTCCCCGGGCGCCAACGACAACGCGTCGGGCTGCGGGGTCGTGCTCGAAACCGCGCGGATTCTGGCAAAGAACCCGCCCCCGGTGAGTGTGGAGATGGTGTTCTGGGGAACAGAGGAGTTCATCCCGGAGGGCACCGACAGCCACCACCTGGGCTCGCGCCACCATCTCAAGACCCTCACAGGCCAGCAACGCGATCAGCTCGTCGGTGCGGTGTCGGTCGACATGGTCGGCGTCGGGTCGAGCTTCCACGTTCGCACGATGGAGCGTGGACCGCAGTCGCTCAGGGACATGATGCTGCGTGACGCCCGGGCGAGGGGAACGAACCTGACGTTTCTCAAGGACCTCGGCCGAACAGGCTGGAGCGATCATGAGCCCTACGAGCTACACGGGGTTCCTGCGGTGTGGCTCCAATGGCAGAAGGATCCCAACTATCACACCGTGAGGGACGCCGCAGGGATGCTGCGTGCCGCGCCGGTGCGCACCACGGGCGAGTTCCTTGTGGGCTTCATCTATCGGTTGGACGAGGAGCGCATCGCGCGGCTGGACGCCGACCGGTAGGGCCCGATGCGATGGGACAGGGTCGTCGTTGCCAACGAGTCCTTCGTGTGGTATGAACTTAGGGAATGAACGAACGGTATGACCGCTTGGAGGCATCATGGGCGTGGCCAAGGTCACCGTGTCGCTGCCGGAGGAACTCGTGGCCCAGATCGATGGGCTTGCTGACGAGCGCGGGGAGAGCCGCAGCGCCATCGTGCGGGAGGCCGCGCTCGACTACGTGACGGCCCAGAAGCTCGACGCGCAGGACAAACGGCGCGAGGCGGGCGCTCGCAGAGCGATCGAGGCGCTGGAGGCCTTGCGCGCACTGCCGGGTAGGACGGGGAGGACCGGATCGGAGATCCTTCGGCAGATGCGTGACTCAGATGACGGCGGGTGGGACGCCCGTGCACAGTGATCGCAGCCAACCCGTCCGCGTGGTGCCCGACGCTTCGGTTCTCGTGAAGACATTCAGGCCAGAGCAGGGCAGCGAAGAGGCGGTCTCGATGCTCGATATGAGCGGTAGAGGAGAGATCATCCTCGTACTGCCGGCGCTCGCACTCGAAGAGGCTCTGAACGTCGCACGACGGGAGCTCGGAGTGCCCGAAGCGCGCGTGGTATGGACCGCGTTCCTCGAAACGGAGTCTCCCGTGATCGGCATCGATGACGTGGTGGTTCAGACCGCTTTGGACGTCTGTGAGCTGTATGGCTGCACGTTCTACGACGCCGTCGCACCTGCGGTTGCACAGCTGGCAGGTGCAACGTTGTGGTCAGGAGACCGACGGGCACATGGCAGGATTCCGGGAGTGGTACTGGTCGGGTGAGAAAGAAAGGAGCCGACCTCGCATCCGAAGCCGACTCCTACAGGGGCAAGAAGAGTGCGGTGCGCGGCAGCCTACTGCTGCACGCGGATCTTGAATCCTTGGCCGCCACATGACGGGCACTTGATCCAGGACTCCCTCGTCGGGGTCTTGGTCACGGGGATGTACTTGTTGCCCTTGCACTGCGGACACTGCTCTTTGCGGACCATCTCGGTCGCCTCCTTCTTTCAGGAGCTCTACTTCAGTCTTATCGGCTCCTGTGTGATGGGACTTAAGGAGCATTAAGCGTGCCAAGGTGCTTGATTCTTCGCGGCGGGTGGGTATACACTCGCCCGCAACCGAATAGTACGGCCTTTGACGGGGAAGAGTACGCGGTTTTGACGCTCTAGAGAGCCTGGGATGGTGGAAACCGGGCGCGGCCAAATCGGCGGAATGGGCCCCCGAGGCTCCGGGACAACGGTGCAAGACACCTACTAGTTCCGGCGGACTCTCACCGATACAAGGGACCGGGTATGAACGGCGAGCATCGCCGGAGTACTGCAGGCTGAGTGGGTCGGACCGCTACGGTTCGGCCAACAAGGGTGGCACCGCGAGAGGAGTCTCTCGTCCCTTGGGGACGGGGGACTTTTGTGTTTTCCCGACCCCGAAGACCATGTCGTGTCACCGGGAAGGGAACAGCAAACAGATGATACTGCCCACCAGAGAAGAGTTCGTCGCACTGGCGGCCGACTACGATGTCGTGCCGGTGGCTCGAGAGGTCTATGCCGACCTTACGACTCCGATCAGCGCGTTCATGGCGCTGTCCGAGGGCGCGGAGCACGCCTTCCTGCTGGAGAGCGTGGTGGCTGGCGAGCGGCTGGGACGCTACAGCTTCCTCGGCGTGGGTGATCGCGAGGTCATCACCGCCCGCGGCAACGAGGTCGTCGTGGAGAACGGCGGGGTATCCGGCGAGTTGGCCGACGACCCGCTCCGCGTGGTGCAGCGACGCCTGAAGGCCGGGCGCGTGGCGCGGGTGCCGGGACTGCCGCTGTTCGTGGGCGGCGCCGTGGGGTACGTCGGGTACGAAGCTGCGACGACCTTCGAGCGCGTCCCTCGTCACGCTACCGATGATCTGGGCGTGCCTGACCTGTGCTTCATGCTCGCCGACGTCGTGGTCGCGTTCGATCACGCGCGCCGGGTCATGCAGGTCATCGCCCCGGTCAGGCCCGGTGGTGCCCCTGAGCTCGCCTACGACGCCGCGCTCAAGCGCATCGATGGGTTCCTCAAGCGCATCGATCGCGGTCCTTCCGGTGCGGAGCTCGGCGCCGTGGGTGTGCGGCGGGATGTGCCGCTCGTGGAGCACACGTCGCGGGAGGATTTCGTGGCGAGTGTCGAGAGCGCCAAGGAGCACATCGCTGCCGG
Source organism: Coriobacteriia bacterium (assembly GCA_034370385.1). Classification (NCBI taxonomy): domain Bacteria; kingdom Bacillati; phylum Actinomycetota; class Coriobacteriia; species Coriobacteriia bacterium. The sequence continues at coordinate 201,721 of JAXMKZ010000059.1, read as the reverse complement.
GGACATCTTCCAAGTGGTGCTGTCCCAGAGGTTCAGCGCGCCCTACGAAGGCGACGGACTCGACCTGTATCGCGTGCTTCGCGCGGTCAACCCGAGCCCCTACATGTTCTACGTTCGAACGCGCGACGTGACGCTCGTGGGCTCCAGCCCCGAGCCGCTCGTGCGGGTTGAGGACGGCGAGGTACTCACGCGACCGCTTGCGGGGACGCGACCTCGGGGGGTCGATGCAAGTGACGACGGGCGATTGCGCGCCGATCTTCTCGCTGACGAGAAGGAGCGGGCCGAGCACGTCATGCTGGTCGATCTGGGCCGCAACGATCTAGGGCGCGTCTCCAAGCCGGGGAGCGTCAGCGTGGACGAACTCATGGAGGTCGAGTACTACAGCCACGTCATGCACATCGTGAGCAACGTGACCGGCACGCTCGCCGACGGCAAAGACGCGGTGGATGCCCTCAAGGCCACGTTCCCCGCCGGTACGGTTTCGGGTGCCCCCAAGGTCCGGGCCATGGAGATCATCCGCGACCTCGAGCCAGCAGCGCGCGGCCCGTACGCCGGCACCGTCGGCTACTTCGGCCTCGATGGCGCTATGGACATGTGCATCACCATCAGGACGTTCGTTCTGGCAGACGGCCATGCCTACCTGCAGTCCGGAGCGGGCATCGTCGCGGATTCCGTGCCCGAGCGCGAGTACGATGAGTGCCTGCACAAGGCCCGGGCGCTCCACACGGCGCTGGAGCTTGCAGCGGGCATGCATGACGAGGGAGAGGTGGCCTAGATGATCCTCGTCATCGACAACTACGACTCGTTCACCTACAACCTCGTGCAGTTGCTGGCCGCTCTCGGTGCTGAAGTCGAGGTGCGACGCAACGACGCTCTCAGTGCGGCTGACGCGCTTGCGCTGGGCCCCTCGGGCATCGTGATCTCGCCGGGGCCCGGTACACCCGACGACGCCGGCATCTCGCGCGACGTCATCCGGGCAGCCGTGGACGCGGGCGTGCCGGTTCTCGGGGTCTGCCTCGGGCACCAGTGCATCGCGGAGGTGTTCGGCGGCTCGGTCTGTCGCGCGCCCAAGCCGGTCCACGGCAAGACTGACGAGGTGTCTCACGACGGATCGGGCCTCTTCGCCGGCGTGCCGAGCCCCTTCACGGCCACGCGCTACCACTCCCTGATCGTCGACGCGGCTCATGTACCCGAAGAACTACAGGTTCAGGCGAGCACGCCTGACGGCGTGATCATGGGGCTTTGTCACCGCGAGAAGCCCGTCTTCGGGGTCCAGTTCCACCCCGAGAGCGTGCTCACCCCCGAGGGCGCGAAGCTGCTCGCCAACTTCCTTGACGTGGCAGGCGAGGTTCCGCTTGCCGGCGAGGCGAGCGGCGCACCACAGATGCTGGCCGCGGCCGGCGGCTCAGCCCGTGCGGCCGGCGACTTCGCCGACGTGCAGACGGTCACCCAAGCCATCGCGCGCGTCGCTGCGGGGGACTCGCTGTCGGAGGATGCAGCGCACCGCGTGATGGGACTGGTGATGGATGGCGAGGCCACGTCGGCTCAGATCAGCGCGCTTGTCACGGGGATGCGCATGAAGGGTGAGACCGTCGACGAGATCGTGGGCTTCGCCCGGGCGATGCGCGAGCGCGCCACCCCGGTGCGCCCGATGGCCGCAGGTCTGCTCGACACTTGTGGGACCGGCGGCGACGGGCTGCACACCTTCAACATCTCAACGACCACGGCGTTCGTGGTGGCGGGCGCGGGCGTGCCCGTCGCCAAGCACGGCAACCGGGCAGTATCCAGTTCGTGCGGCTCGGCTGACGTGCTCGAGGCGCTCGGCGTCGACATCACCCTCGATGCGCACGAGATGGCGCGCTGCATCGACGAGGCCGGCGTCGGATTCCTCTTCGCTCAGGCGCTGCACTCGAGCATGCGCCACGCAGCCGGACCCCGGCGCGAGATCGGTATCCGCACGGTCTTCAACATCCTCGGCCCTCTCACCAATCCGGCGGGCGCCAAGCGCCAGCTGCTGGGGGTGTACGACCCGCGCCTCACGCCGGTGCTCGCAGAGGTCGCCGGTCGGCTCGGGGCGGAGCGTGTGCTTGTCGTCCACGGGCATCCGGGCATGGACGAGGTTTCGGCGTCCGGGCCCACGACGGTTGCGGAGTGTACCGGCCAAGGGCAGACGATCCGTCTGTTCGAGGTGACTCCCGAGCAGGTGGGAATCGCGCGGGGCTCTCTTGCCGATCTGGCCGGCGGTGACGCAGCGGAGAATGCCGCCATCCTACGCGCGATCTTGCGAGGCGAGCATGGTCCGCGTCGCGACGTCGTGTTGATGAACGCGGCCGCGGGGCTGCTGGCAGCGGGGGTGGCCGCTGATCTGGCCGAGGGCGTCACACTGGCGCGTCAGTCGATCGATTCGGGCCGGGCACAGTCGGCGCTTGAGACCTTGGTGGCCGTTTCACAGCGGCTCGGGGCGGCGCGACGCGAGATGGAAGGGAGCGCATAGTGACCGATGACTTTCTTGCGCGCGTGATCGGCGCCCGCCGTGACGCGCTGTCCGTGGCCTTCGGTGACCTGAGGCCCGCCGACCGCGAGCGGCTGGCATGCGCCGCCCGCCCTCCGCGCGACTTCATCGACACCCTGCGGTCGCGAGATGACGTCGCGGTCATCGCCGAGGTCAAGAAGTGCTCGCCGTCCGCCGGAGTGATCGCTGCTCAGTGCGAAGCGTCGAAGCAGGCGCTGCACTATCAGGATGGCGGTGCCGCTTGCATCAGCGTGCTGACCGAGCCGAAGTTCTTCGGTGGATCGTTTGCCGACCTGTCGGATGTCGCGGACGCCGTGGATGTGCCGGTGCTGTGCAAGGACTTCGTCGTGGACCCGGTGCAGCTGTTCGCCGCACGTGGGCATGGTGCCGACGCGGTGCTGCTCATGGTCAACGTGCTCGGTACGGAGGTGGGCGACTTCCTCGATCTTGCCGAGACGTTGGGGATGGCCGCGCTCGTCGAGGTGCACTCCGAGAGCGATCTCGACCTCGCGCTGGCGACCAAGTGCCCGCTCATCGCGGTGAACAGCCGCGATCTGAGGACACTCGATGTCACGCCCGAACGGGTTGCACCGCTGGTGTCGCGAGCGAAGCGAGGAGGCGCGACCGTCGTGTGGGCCAGCGGCATCAAGCGCCGAGCCGATGTCGAGGCGGCGGCCCGGGCGGGGGCTGATGCGGTACTGGTCGGCGAGGCGTTGATGCGAGCCGACTTCCCCGAGGACGTGCTTGAGGAGTTGACGGGCGTGGCAAGGATGCCCGCGAACGAATAGAAGCTAGTGGTTTGTCAGCGGATGGCTCAGTCGATCAGGTAAGCAAGGGGAAGGGAGCACCACCATGTCAGACAAGACGCGATTCGGGCTCGACGAGACCAGGATTCCCGAGGCCTGGTACAACATCATTCCGGACCTGAAGAACCCGCCTGCACCTCCGAAAGTGGTCACGCCCGACGGCACGGAGCTGGCTCCGGAGCAGATCGGCGAGGTCATGATGAAGCTCTTTCCGATGGAGTGCCTCAAGCAGGAGTCCTCGCCGGAGCGCTACATCGACATCCCGGGTGCGGTCATCGACGTGTACAAGACCTACCGGCCCTCGCCGATGCTGCGCGCCAAGCAGCTTGAGCGCGACCTCGGTCTGCCGGCGGGCGTCAAGATCTTCTACAAGTACGAGGGCGTGAGTCCCGCCGGCTCGCACAAGCCCAACACCGCCATCCCGCAGGCGTACTACAACAAGCAGGAGGGCATCACCAAGATCTCGACCGAGACCGGTGCGGGTCAGTGGGGCAGCGCCATGTCGATCGCCGGCGCGCTCTACGGCATCGACGTCGAGGTCTTCATGGTCGGCGTCAGTTACGACCAGAAGCCCTACCGTCGCATCCTGATGGAGACCTACGGCGGCACCGTTCACAAGTCCCCGAGCAACCTCACCGAGGCCGGGCGCCACGTGCTGGCCATGGACCCCGATTCCACGGGCTCGCTCGGCATCGCCATCTCCGAGGCCGTCGAGGTCGCCATGAAGAACGACGACACCCACTACTCGCTCGGCAGCGTGCTCAACCACGTGTGCCTGCACCAGACCATCATCGGTCTTGAGTCCATCGAGCAGATGGCACTTGCCGAGGAGGAGCCCGACGTCGTCATCGCCTGCGTCGGCGGCGGCTCCAACTTCGCCGGGATCGCCTTCCCGTATTACCACCGCAAGCTTGAGGGCAAGAGCAACGCGCGTCTGCTTGCCGTCGAGCCCAAGGCGTGCCCGACGCTCACCGCCGGCGAGTACCGCTACGACCTCGGTGACGAGGCGGGCATGACGCCGCAGATGCTGATGTACACCCTTGGTCACGACTTCGTGCCCGCCGGTATCCACGCCGGCGGTCTGCGCTACCACGGGGACTCGCCGCTGGTCTCGCAGCTCGTCTTCGAGGGCGAAGCCGAGGCGGTTGCCGTCGACCAGACCGCGTGCTTCGCTGCCGCGGTGCAGTTTGCCCGCGCAGAGGGAGTCTTGCCCGCGCCGGAGTCCAGCCACGCCATCCTCGCCGCCATCAACGAGGCGAAAGCGGCTCAGGCGGCTGGCGAAGACAAGGTGATTCTGTTCAACCTCTCGGGTCACGGCCACTTCGACCTGGCGGCTTACGCCGCGTACAACTCAGGTGAGCTGCAGGACTTCGACTTCGCCTCCGGCGCCACGCTCGGCGATGATCTGTAGTCTTCGGTGAGAAGAACGCGCATCAAGATATGCGGCCTGACGCGGGCCGAGGATGTCAGGGCCGCCGTGCAGGCGGGCGCTGACGCGTGCGGATTCATCTTCGCACCCTCGCCCCGTCAGGTGAGCATCGAGCAGGCGAAGCAGCTTGCGGCGTTCGTGCCGCCCCCGGTCGCGCGTGTCGGGGTCTTCGTTGACGCCGACAGCGCATTCATCCGGCGTGCCATCGACGAGGTCGGTCTGACGTCCGTGCAGTTCAGCGGCTCGGAGGCCCCGGAGGACTGCGATGCGGTCGGCGTCCCCGTCATCAAGGTCGTCGCTGTTGGCACGGATTTCGGTTTTGAGAAGGCAGAGCCCTTCCGGGGTCATGCCGCCGCCCTGCTTCTGGACACGTACGACCCGCAACGAGCAGGCGGAACCTCACGAGCGTTTGACTGGCACACAGTCGGCGATCGCCCCGGATGGGCTCCTATGTTTGTCGCGGGGGGACTTCACTGCGGAAACGTCGGGGAGGCGGTAGCTTGTCTGCGCCCGTTCGCCGTCGACGTGTCGTCGGGTGTCGAGTCGGCACCGGGCATCAAGGACCACGATAGAATCGCCGAGTTCTGCGCTGCGGTACGTGCAGCCGACGGGGAGGACCCCTCATGAGCAGACTGTTTCCACGCGCGGACGAGGTCTACGCCGGTCCTGACGAGGCAGGGTTCTTCGGACCGTATGGTGGGCGCTTCGTTCCGGAGACCATCATGCCGGCACTGCTCGAGTTGACTGCGGCCTTCGAAGAGGCCTCGAGTGATCCGGTCTTTCAGCAGGACTTCGACGACCTGATGGTCAACTACGTGGGGCGCTCCACTCCCCTGTATGCGGCGCACAGGCTCGCTGAAGCGGTGGGCCTGGGAACGGTGTTTCTGAAGCGCGAAGACCTGTGCCACACGGGGGCGCACAAGATCAACAACTGCATCGGACAGTGCCTACTCGCCAAGCGAATGGGCAAGAAGCGCGTCATCGCCGAGACGGGTGCCGGTCAACACGGCGTCGCGACGGCGACGGCTGCGGCGCTGATGGGTCTCGAATGCGCCGTGTACATGGGCGTCGAGGACATTCGCCGTCAATCGCTCAACGTCTACAAGATGAAGCTGCTTGGCGCCGAGGTGGTGCCCGTGAACGAGGGCGGCGGGACGCTTGCCGACGCGGTCACCGCCGCCCTCAGGCACTGGGTCGAGCGCGTGGAGGATACGTTCTACGTGCTCGGCTCAGCCGTGGGACCGCATCCGTACCCACTCATGGTGCGCGATTTCCAAAGCGTCATCGGGCTCGAGATCATCGACCAGGCGCTTGCGCGGGGCATCTCCAAGCTTGACGCGGTCGTGGCCTGCGTCGGCGGCGGCAGCAATGCCATCGGCACGTTCTATCCCTTCGTGCTGGCGCCCGACCTGTTCGGAGGCCCGGCGCTGTTCGGGGCCGAGGCGGCGGGACTGGGTGTGGACTCGGGCAAGACAGGCGCCAGCATGGCCAAGGGCGCGCCCGGCGTGATGCACGGCTTCTACAGCTACCTGCTTCAGGACGATACGGGCAACCCGCTCGAGGCATACTCGATCTCGGCCGGTCTGGACTACCCGGGTGTCGGCCCCGAGCATGCGCACTTCCGCGATGCCGGACTCGTGCGCTACGAGCCGGTCACCGATGAGCAGGCACTGCGCGCTTTCGAGCAGCTGTGCCGCACGGAAGGCATCATCCCGGCCATCGAAAGCAGCCATGCGCTCGCACTGCTCCCGCTACTGGCCGAGGAGTTCGGTCCGGCAGCTACGGTGGTGCTGACGCTGTCCGGGCGCGGCGACAAAGACATCGATATCGTGAGAGAGGCGGGTCTTGGTGAGTGATGCGCCGGTATACGGGGAGCGTCTGGGTCGTGCCTTCGCCAAGGGGCACCCGGCCCTCGTGACCTACCTCATGGCGGGCTATCCCGACCACGCCGGATCCCTCGAGGCGATGCGGGCTGTGACACGTGCCGGCGCCGATCTCATCGAGGTAGGTGTGCCGTACTCGGACCAGCTCGCCGACGGACCGGTCATCGTCGACGCGTCGGCGCGCGCACGCCAGGCAGCGGCCGGCCGGTATGGGCTCGTCGAGTCACTGGCGCTGGTCAAGGAGTTCCTCGCCGATGCAGGCCCAGGCGCCCCGGCGATCGCTCTCATGTGCTACCTGAACCCCATCATGCAAGCCGGCTACGCGCGGGCAGCGACGATGATCGCCGATGCCGGCGTGGGCGGCGTCATCGTTCCGGATCTGCCGCCCGACATGGCAGGCGAGTGGCTCGAAGCATCGCGTGACCGGCTCGACACGGTGTTTCTCGCTGCACCCACCTCCACGCCGGAGCGGTTGAAGGCAGTCGCCGCAGCCGCCAGCGGCTTCGTCTACTGCGTGTCGACCACGGGCATCACGGGCGAGCGTGCGAAGCTGCCTGTACACCTCGCCGACACGGTCGCGCGGGTGAAGGCGCACACGACGCTGCCCGTCGCAGTCGGGTTTGGCGTGTCGACCTCCGAGCAGGCCTCTGCCGTTGCCCAAGTAGCCGACGGTGTGGTCGTCGGATCAGCGCTGGTCAGACGTCAGGACGACCCGGTCGCTCTTGAGGCGCTGGCCCGTCAGATGGCAGAGGCCGTCCATTCGGCCTAGGTTCCCTATCGATTCCTCGAGCGCGTTGGTCAGCGGGCTAGCGAAGCCGATGCAGCGCTCACGACACCGCTGCTCTCGCTGGACGGAACCGCCGCTACCGGCGCGGGAGTCGGCTTGGCGGCCACCCTGCGAACCGGGGTGCGCACGCCCTTGTAGCGCAGTGCCTTGCCGCGCGATGGAATCGTGCGAACGCGCCGCTTAGCATGGCTGCCCCAGGTGGTCTGCTCGAGGGCGTAGTACTGACGCTTCTGCTTGTTCTTCCAGCCACCGAAGATCGAGACGTGGCCGGGCTTCCACACTGCGTCGCCGGGCTTGAGCTTCGAGACCGGAATCCGCCTCGCCACGGAGGATATGTTCCTCGACGTGTAGGAGCGCTTGAGTCCCCATGCCATCGACACGAAGCCGGAGCAGTCTTGGCGATAGCCGCGGTAGTAGCGGTGCTGACTGTAGGGAATCTGCTTGACGATCCAGGTCTTCGAGCGAGCCAGGATCGTGGAGCGGGTGATCGCCTGCGCGGAGGCAGGGCCAGAAAGAAGCGCCGTCGCGAGTACCGCGGCGGCGATGACCGCGCTTGCCAGCGCGCGGACGGTGAGACGAGCGGTCGTTACCTTCACACAGTGCCTTTCGCCGACAACAATGCCATGAAGGGCCGTCTCCGGGGCTCTCGTTGCCCGGTCGGTGCCTTCGCGGCGCGCCACTTCGCACGGTCTGCCAACACGATCTGGTACTCGTGTGCGAGCAGCGCCGAAGGGGGAGGGAAGCGAGCGTAGTGCCAAGTCCGACAAACCTGCAGCTCAGAAGGGGTACGGGTCGGCCGTCGTGCTGCTCGGGTAGACTCTGGGAGCGAGAGGAACCGTCCGCGGCGATGCTGGAGGATCTCGGGATGCGCGTGGCGCTGGCACAGATCAACGTGACCGTCGGTGACATCTCCGGCAACGCGGAGCGCGCGATACGCGCCGTTGCTTCGGCGCAAAGCGAGGGCGCGGGAGTGACGCTGCTGCCCGAACTCACCATCACCGGCTACCCGCCTGAGGATCTGCTGTTCAAGGACCATTTCGTCGAGGAGAACCTCATCGCGCTCGAGCAAGTGGCGGCGGTGTGCGGTCACTACGCCCTCGTGGGCTTCGTGGACCGGGTGGACGATGAGCTCATGAACGCAGTCGCGCTGTGCGGCAACCACCGCGTGCTGCACATCTACCACAAGCGCCGCCTGCCCAACTACGGCGTCTTCGATGAGCGCCGATACTTTGCACCGGGACCTGGGCTCATGCTTACCGAGATGGGCGGTTCGCTGTTTGCGACCACCATCTGCGAGGACATCTGGGTTCCTGAGATAGCCGCTGAGGCCGCAGCTGCGGGCGCTGCGGTGCTGCTCAACGTCTCCGCATCTCCCTTCCACGCCGGAAAGGGCGCGGAGCGCGAGGAGATGCTTCGGGCGCGGGCCAGGGACAACGGAGTCTGGCTTGCGTACGTGAACCTGGTGGGTGGTCAAGACGAACTCGTCTTCGACGGTCGCAGTCTTATAGTGTCGCCCCAGGGTGAAGTGGTGGCGCGTGGAGCGGCGTTCGCGCAAGACCTCGTGATCGCTGATTTCACGCCGGGCGCGAAGCTTGGCGCCTCAGCTGACGTGGCTCGGGTCGTCGAGGGCCCCGAAGAGGTGTACGCCGCGCTGACCACCGGCCTGCACGACTACGTCGTCAAGAACGGCTTCACCGACGTCGTGATCGGACTGTCGGGGGGCATCGACTCGGCTCTCACCGCAGCGATCGCTTCCGATGCGCTCGGTGCCGAGCACGTGCACGGGGTGACCATGCCGGGGCGCTATTCCTCGCCGGGGAGCATCTCTGATTCGCGGATGCTCGCCGAAGCTCTGGGCATCGATTTTCGCGACCTGTCGATCGAGCCCGCGTTCGACGCGCTGCTGGGCACCCTCGCGCCGGAGTTCGCGGATCTCCCGACTGACGTGACCGAGGAGAACCTCCAAGCACGCGTGCGGGGCACGCTTCTGATGGCGCTGTCGAACAAGTTCGGCTGGCTCACGCTTGCCACCGGCAACAAGAGCGAGCTGTCCGTCGGCTACTCGACGCTGTACGGAGACATGGTCGGCGGTTTCGCTCCACTCAAAGACGTGTTCAAGACCCGGGTCTACGAGCTCGCCCGCTGGCGCAATTCACAAGGCGAGCATCCGGTCATACCCGAGGCCACTCTCACCAAGGCCCCCAGTGCAGAACTGCGACCCGATCAGACCGATCAGGACTCGCTGCCGGACTACGCGGTGCTTGACGGCATACTCGAACACTACGTGGAGTCCGACCAGAGCGCGGAGCAGATCGTGGCAGCCGGGTTCGATCCGGCGACCACCACCCGGGTGATCCGCATGACCGATCGAGCGGAGTACAAGCGCCGCCAGGGTCCGCTGGGCGTCAAGATCACCCCTAAGGCGTTCGGTCGAGACCGCCGCATGCCGGTCACCAACAGCTACCAAGGGTGAGAACCGTACATCGCGGAATGGTCAAGCGGCCGACAGAGACGCAGCCGAGCTGAACCGACGCGCGTAGCGTGCGAGCAACAATTCTGTCCCTTAGTGACATTCGTCACTCAGTTCCGAATGCTTAAGTCCGATTAAGGGAATAGTTGATTCATCGTTTCGCGACTCGATCGGGAGGAGGGCGCGCGTTGTCGGCATGCGAACACCGCCAGGAATGCCATTTCTTTCTGGGGATGAGCGCTCACCCCAGTCCCGACTGCGCGTGCACCCAGGCTCGTTTCTGCTACGGCGCTCCTGAGGACTGTGCACGGCTGATCGTCGCCCGACGGCTGGGGTCGCATGCGGTGCCTGCCACCCTGCGCCCCGGCGACGGGCGCGCTGCGATGCGTCTGGTGGTAGCGGAAGGCTGAGTGCACGTTCGTGTCGTGGACCGTGCTCGAGCACCGCGCTCACCCGTGCGCCATGGGCCCGCGGCAATCCCTTGTGGTTCGTGGTAGCACGAGCGCACCCGATGTCATACCCTAGACCGCACGAAGGTTACCTAGCGCCGCACGAGGGGTTGGGGCACGTTGCGGCGCGCCGACACTTGAGGGAGGGTCATTCACGATGCCGAGCATCACCCGCGACCAGGTTCGGGTACCGGCGGACGTCCCCGCCGACGCGCGCGAGACCTACATCGACAACTACCTGAAGGCGACCAGGGGCACGGGGCGCCTCATGCTGTTCGCCTGTGACCAGAAGATCGAGCACCTTAACGACGACTTCTATGGCGCCGGCATCGACGCGGCGGACAACGAGCCCGAGCACCTGTTCCGCATCGGCAGCCAGGGCGTGTGCGGTATCCTCGCCGGTCAGCGCGGTCTGATTGCCGCCTACGCCGCCGACTATCCGGACATCAACTACCTGGTCAAGATCAACAGCAAGTCGCACCTGGTGAAGACGAGCCAGGATCCGGCCAAGCATCAGGACGACCCGTACTCGCCGCAGCTCTACGGCATCGAGACCGTGATCGACCTCGTCAACAATGGTGTCAACGTTGTGGGCGTGGGCTACACGATCTACCTGGGCTCCGATTACGAGGCCAACATGATGTCTGAGGCCGGTCAGCTGATCGCCGATGCGCATCAGCTTGGACTCGTCGTGGTGCTGTGGATGTATCCGCGCGGCATGGCCGTCGCCAACGAGAAGGACCCGCACCTGATCGCGGGCGCGGCGGGCACGGCACTGTGTCTGGGCGCCGATTTCGTGAAGGTCAACCCGCCCAAGGGCGACGATGCCGGCTCTTCGGCCGACAAGCTGAAGGAGTCCTCGCTTGCGAGCGGCCGCTGCGGGCTGGTCTGCGCCGGCGGTTCCACCGTCGAGGCCGACGTGTTCTTGCAGCAGCTGTGGGACCAGATCCACGTGGGTGGCGCGAAGGGCAACGCGACCGGGCGCAATATCCACCAGCGCTCGCTCGATGAGGCCGTCCGTCTGACGAAGGCGATCAGCGCCATCACGCTTGGTGACTGGGGCGTGGACGACGCTGTGGCTGTCTTCAAGGGCGAGAAGGATTTCTCGCTCTAGGGACCGGCAACTGAACCAACACGACCGCGGCACCGTCAGGCGATGCAGAATCGTCGGACGGTGCCGCGAGTCGCTTCAATGCGGGTACAAGCACAGGCACAAAGGTTACCGATCAGACAGGCCCGGAAATGCCCATCGCAGACTGGTTCTCTGCGCGCGACAGCAGACGATATACGCAGGCCGGTGGCGAGCAGCCTCCGGTTGCCTCTGACGTGCCCGACGGCGTCTGGGCCAAGTGCGAAGGATGCAAGCGCACGCTCTACGAGGGCGAGCTCGTCGAGAGCATGCGGGTGTGTCGACACTGCGGCCATCACTTCGCGCTGACCGCGGAGCAGCGCATCGAGCTGCTCACCGACGCGGGCTCGTTCTCAGAGACCGAGACCGGGCTGCTCCCCGCAGACCCCCTCGAGTTCGTCGCGGCCAAGCCCTACAGCCGTTCGATCGAGGCGGCCCGCGAGAAGTCGGGACTCGACGAGGCGGTCGTGACGGGTGACGCGACCATCGGGGGCACGCCCATCATTCTTGCGGTGATGGACTTTCGCTACATCGGTGCATCCATGGGCTCGGTGGTCGGCGAGAAGATTACGCGCGCATTCGAGTCCGCTACCGCGAAGCGACGGCCTATCGTCATCGTCACCGCATCGGGCGGAGCCCGCATGCAAGAGGGCATGTACTCCCTCATGCAGATGGCCAAGACCAGTGCGGCCGCAAAGCGTCACACGGATGCCGGGCTGGCCTACGTCTCGGTTCTCACCAACCCCACGTACGGAGGGGTGACCGCGAGCTTCGCGGTGCTCGCAGACGTACTCATCGCTGAGCCCGGGGCCATGATCGGCTTTGCCGGGCCCCGGCTCGTCGAGGACACGATCCGGCAGAAGCTGCCCAAGGGCTTCCAGACCGCTGAGTTCATGCTCAAGCACGGCATGGTCGACGCGGTCGTTGAGCGAGCGGCACTTGCTGAGCGAGTTTCCCTACTGATCGGCTACCTGACCGCCCGTGAAGGGCAGGTGGGCTGATGGCTCGCCGCTATGTCATGGATTTCGAGCGGCCGCTGTTCGATCTCGGGCACAAGCTCGATGAACTGAGGAAACTCGACCTGTCGGCGAATCCCGAGCTTCTGCTCGAGGTATCGGCGCTGTCGGAGGAGTTCGAACGGCTCAAGGTCGACACCTACCTCCATCTGGACCCGTGGGCTCGCGTGCAGATATCCCGGCATCCGGACCGCCCCAAGACCGAGAACTATCTCGCGGCGCTGTTCACCGACGTGATCGAAGTACACGGCGATCGTGCCTACGGTGACGACGAGGCGATCTTCGCCGGCCTGGGGACGCTCGGCCATCGCAAGGTGGTCGTACTCGGCCATCGAAAGGGCACCGATACCAAGAGCAACGTGAGGCGCAACTTCGGCTCGCCGCACCCCGAGGGGTACCGCAAGGCGATGCGCGCGATGCGCCTGGCCGACAAGTTCGGGCTGCCGATCGTGACGTTCCTCGACACCGCCGGTGCCTACCCGGGAATCGAAGCCGAGGAGCGCGGACAGGCACTGGCTATCGCGGAGTCGTTGGCGCTGTTGTCCGGAGTCCGCGCACCGGTCGTGGTGGTCGGTATCGGCGAAGGCGGGAGTGGCGGGGCGCTGGCGATCGGATTCGGTGACCGCATCATCATGTTGGAGAACGCCTACTACTCCGTCATCAGCCCTGAGATGTGCAGCAACATCCTGTACAAGGACCCCGCACAGGCCAGGACCGCGGCCGCGTGCCTGAAGCTGACGGCCGCCGATCTCGTCGCGGCGGGAATCGCCGACGAAGTCGTGGCCGAACCGCTGGGCGGCGCGCATCGTGACAGTGATGCCGTCTTGGCGGCCGTGGGCGAAGCGGTCGCGCGCGCGCTTGATGAGCTCATGCCGATCGGCACTGACGACCTGGTCGAGCGCCGATATGCTCGGCTGCGCGCCATCGGGGAATACCGCTCCTAGACGTATCGGTATCGAAGGACGGGGACAACGTGTCTGAGGCCAAGCCTATTCGCCGTGTTGGGATGCTGTTCTCGGGCGGCCCGGCGCCTGCAGCGAACGCCGTGATCTCGGCGGCGGCGATGTCGTTTCTCAACGCCGGGATTCAGGTGATCGGGTTCCTCGACGGTTATGAGGGACTTGAGAAGTACTGTGAAGAGTGCCCGTTGATCGAGGGTCGGGACTACCTGTGCCTGACACGTGACCTCGTGTCCGGTATTCGGACGCGCAAGGACATCATCCTTCGGACCTCGCGAGCCAACCCCGGTAAGGCGATCACCGAGATTCGCGACCTCGCCGATCCCGCGAAGAACGGTCAGTTGATGGCGGTCTACGCCAGTTTCGAGAAGCATGGCGTCGACGCGCTCGTGTCGATAGGTGGCGACGACACGCTCAAGACGGCGAACTACCTGCTCAAGATGCAGGAGCTCATGCCTGAGCTTCCGCGCACACGGATAGTCCACCTCCCCAAGACCATCGACAACGACTACTACGGAATCGACTGGACGTTCGGTTTCACCTCGGCGGCCCACTTCGCCGCCCAATCCATCCGAAACATCGGTGCGGATGCTCGGTCCACCAAGGCGTGGTACGTCCTGGAGATCATGGGACGCAAAGCGGGCTGGCTCACCTACGCCGCGGGCATAGCCGGCGAGGCCACACGCCTACTCTCCGTCGAGGACGTGGAAGGCGAGTTCGATGCGCAGTCGGAGGCACGCGAACTCGTCGATCTGATCGAGGCCCGTGCCGCTGATGGCCGCGAGTACGGTGTCATCTGCGTAGCAGAGGGGCTGGCTGATCTCCTTCCCGATGGGCAGCGCCCCCAGGTGGTAGACGAGCACGGCAACTCGATGCTGGGTGCGGCACGCATCGGGGAGCTGCTCGCCGCCAACATCGAGGCGGAGTGGACCCGGCGTAGCGGCAAGCACCGCAAGGTACGGGCCAAGCAGATAGGCTACGAGACGCGCTGTGCCGAGCCCGGCGCCTTCGATGTGCTGCTCGGGTCTCAGCTAGGCGTGGGTGCGTACCGGGCGTTGGTCGAGGAGCAGCTCACGGGTGTCATGGTGAGCGTGCGCGACCAGCTCGATCTCACGTACGTGCCGTTCGGCGACCTTATCGATCCCGCCACCTTCAAGACGCGCATTCGGTTCATTCGGCGCGACAGCGACTTCTACCGCCTCGCGCGCGCCCTGGAGTACCAGCAGGTTGAGCACGAAGAGCCAAAGTGCGAGTAGAGATGTTCGAGCTCTTCCGTGACGTCGGCCGCGACCTGTTCGTGGCGGGCGCCGTGACGGCGCGACACGGGAACCTCTCGATGCGGTTCGGAGACCGCATCATCATCACCCGCAGTGGCTCGATGCTGTCCAGACTTGAGCCGGACGATGTCATGGAGACAAGCATGCAGCCGAGCGTCAGTGATGCGGGCTGCAGCCGCGAGCTCGTCGTCCATCGAGCGGTCTACCAGGCGACGGGCGCCCAGGCCATCTGCCACGCGCACCCTCCGCACACGATGTTCCGCTCACTGGTGGATGACGTCATCCGACCCCTCGATTCGGAGGCCGGATGCGTCATCGGTGCCGAAGTGCCGGTGCTGGCGCCCGAGCAGGCGATCGGCTCGGCGGAAGCGGGACAGCTGCTTGCACAGGCGCTTCAGCACGTGCCGATCGCCGTGCTGCGCACGCACGGGCCGTTCGCCATCGGCGAGACTCTGTGGGATGCGTGGGGCCTCATCGGAGTGCTCGAGGAGTCGTGTCACATCCTCGACCTGCGTGATGGGTGCGGCCTCCCGCTGCGCTGAGGGCGGGCTGCTCGTCATCTCTGCCGTGCGCTTCCTTGTAGCGGTCACAGTGTCGCGGGCACGCACTCATCTCAATCGATCGCGAGCCGCTCGCGAAGCGCGTCGAGGCCTACTTTGACCCGGCTGTCAGCGACAGCGCGGTCGCGGAAATGTGCCCGTCAATGATGATGACGGGCAACCGTATAGTCGGCCCCGATGCACGAGCGAAGCTTCTTGGCGCATCGCGCTTCGAAGACAGCCGACTTGTGCGGTTCACCTTCAAGCCATTCGATGTGCGCTGGTGCTACCTGGACAACATCAGACCCCTCTTCAGCGAGCCCAGCCCGCAACTGATTGCCGAGCAAGGATGCGGAGCTCGCTTCTTCGTCACGCGTGACGCCGCAGACAAGCTGGATGAAGGGATTCCATTCGTCTGGGCGAGCGCAGTCTGTGACTACCACGCGCTTGATGGGGAGGCCCGTCACTTTCCGGTTTCGCTGAAGCGGCCTTCTGGCGGGCTCCTCGGCGAGAATCCCATACGCGTTCCGAACACTTCACGGCTGGCGCAAGGCTACTTGGGAAGCGTCGGCGCGGCGGATCACTCGTATCTCTGCGAGCACGCTCTGGCGATTGGGTACTCAACTGCCTACCTGTCCGAAAATCGTGATGGCATCAGGACGGACTGGCCGCGAATCCCGCTGCCTTCGACCTCGAGTGCATTCGACGCTTCGGCCGCCCTCGGCGCTCGAGTCGCCGAGCTGCTCGACCCGAGCCAGCCCTTCTCTGGCGGCATTCGGCTTGGCGCTCTGTCCGCCGCCGCTGGGGGCTCTCTCGACCCCGCCACCGACCTCGCTGTCACCGCGCGATGGGGCGTCGCCGGCAGGGGCGGCATCTGCATGCCCTCGACCGGCAAGCTTAACGAGCGCGAGTACACCGCCGACGAACTCTCGGCAATTGCGGGACACGCGACCGCCCTCGGGATGACGCGCGGCGAGTCGGTCGCCCTACTCGGCGAGACGTGTTTCGACGTCCACCTAAACGATTTGGCGTATTGGCGCTGCGTTCCTTCGGCCGTGTGGCGCTACACCATCGGTGGCTACCAGGTCATCAAGAAGTGGCTCAGCTATCGCGAGCATGCGCTGCTGGGGCGTGACCTCAAGGTCGACGAGGCCAGGTACGTCACGGAGATGGTGCGCCGCATCGCTGCGCTCGTGCTGATGGGACCGGAGCTCGACACGAACTACGAGCGCGTGAAGGCGGATACGTGGGAGTGGGGGAAGTGACCCGGCTAGGCGGAACGCGTCTCGCGTCTCTGTCAGACCTCACTGTTACGGTATAGCCACCCCTCGGAGTTCTCCCGCTCCTCCTAGCCCTGGAGGTGCGAGATGGATTCAACGAACGATGCAGTGGTCGCGCCCGACGAAGGGGCGCTGTTCGGCGATGTGGCCGGCCTGATCGACGGGGCACGCACACGCGCAGCGGCAGCGGTGAACGGCGAATTGGTGATGCTGTATTGGAGCGTTGGCAAGCGGATTCGCGAAGATGTGCTCGGCGGCCGACGGGCGGCGTACGGGCAGGACGTTGTGAAGCGACTGGCTCTTCGGCTCACAAAGCGCTACGGGCGCGGGTGGAGTTGGCAGAGCTTGTTCAGGATGATGAAGTTCGCTGAGGTCTACCCGACTACGGAGATATTCTCGACAGTGTCGAGAATATTGACGTGGAGCCAATTCTCCGAGCTCCTCACCTTGGCTGACAAGTGCCAACGCGAGTTCTACGCGACTTCAGCAGCCTGCGAGCACTGGAGCGTACGCACTTTGCGCGAGCGCATCGCAAGCAGGCTCTACGAGCGAACGCTGGCGGCGGTGGGCTCGGAGGATGCTCTTCAGGCGCAGATGGCGGCGCTCGACCAAGCCGGCGATGGTGCATCGGAGGCGGTCACGTCTAGCGCCATTCTCTTGCGCGATCCCTACGTCCTCGACTTCCTGGGCCTGCCGTCGGAGCACTCCGAGGCTGAGCTCGAAGACGCGATCCTCGACCAGATGCAGCGTTTCCTCTTGGAGCTGGGCGCGGGGTTCGCCTTTGTCGAGCGTCAGAAGCGTATGCCGGTCGACGGGCGCGACTACCGGCTTGATCTGCTCATGTACCACATCCACCTGCGCTGCTATGTGGCCATCGAGCTCAAGAACCGACCGCTCGAGCCCGCCGATTTCGGCCAGATGACGTTCTACCTGCGGTGGCTGGCGGCGTACGAGAACAGGGAGGGCGACGCAGCACCGCTGGGCATCGTGCTGTGCGCGCAGCGGGGTCCGGAACAAGTGCGGTTGATGGGCCTCGACGACGGCGAGGTGAGAGCGGCGAGCTACGTTGTCGAGCCGGTGCGGGCGAGTCTGGCGCGAGCGCTGGAGGCGTGAGGCGCCAGCGCTTGCGTCGACGAACCGGCACTGCATTCCGTCTGATAGCATTAGCCCGCATCCTGTGATCCACCACATCAGAAGGAGCCATCCGCCATGTCTTGGGGCCTTGAGAACCGCCTGTCACGCATCCTTCAGCCGGAGGATGGTCGTACCGTTATGCTCGCCGTCGATCACGGCTACTTCCTCGGTCCCACCACGGGTCTGGAGCGCTGCTGCGACACCATCGTTCCGCTCGCTCCCTACGCCGACACGCTGATGCTCACGCGCGGTGTGCTGCGCAACGACATCCCCAGCTCGGTGAACACGCCGATTGTGCTGCGTGTCTCGGGTGGCAACAGCGTGCTTGAAGACGACCTCTCTAACGAGACGATCGTCGTGGGCGTCGAGGAGTGCATCCGCCTTAACGCCGCGGGCATGGCGCTGCAGGTCTTCATCGGTGCGCCGCACCAGCATCAGACGATTGCGAATCTGGGCAGGCTCGTCGATGAGGGGGAGCGCTACGGCATCCCGGTCATCGGCGTGACGGCGGTGGGCAAAGACATGGTGCGCGACGCCCGCTACCTCGCACTTGCGAGCCGCATCATCGCCGAGACAGGCGGACACATCGTCAAGACCTACTACTGTGAGGACTTTGAGCGGGTCACGGGCACCTGCCCGGTGCCGATCGTGATGGCGGGCGGCAAGAAGCTGCCCGAGCGCGAGGCGATCGAGATGACCTTCAAGGCGATGGCTGCGGGCGCTGCGGGTGTCGACATGGGGCGCAACATCTTCCAGTCCGATAGTCCCATCGGGATGATCAAGGCGGTCAACGCGGTCGTGCACGGTGGCGCCTCGGTGGACGACGCCTACGCTGTCTATGAAGACGAGAAAGCGAAGTCGGGCATCACAGGCCCGGGGGTCGGATGCGCGACCGTTGCCGCTGACGATTCTCGCAAGGTCTAGGGGCCGGTCGTGGCCGAGACCATGCGGGCCGGGGTTTACCACAACAACACGGACGTTCGCGTTGAGGAGATGCCCATACCGGGTATCGGGCCTGGCGAAGTGCTCATGCGGGTGCGCGCTTCCGGCATCTGTGGCTCGGATGTGCTCGAGTGGTACCGCGTTCCGAAAGCGCCGCTCGTTCTCGGACACGAGGTCGCCGGCGACATCGTCGAAGTAGGCGAGGGCGTAGACAAGGTGCGTGTCGGCGACCGGGTCGCCGTCTCGCACCACGTCCCGTGCAACGCGTGCCCGATGTGCCTCGCCGGCTTCCATACCGCCTGCCACACGCTCCACACCACCAACTTTGATCCCGGCGGATTCGCCGAGTTCGTCCGGGTGCCGGGGTTGCAGACCGACCGGGGCGTGCTCGTTTTGCCCGAAACGGTGAGCTACGAGGACGGGACGTTCATCGAGCCTCTGGGCTGCGTCTCGCGCGCCCAGACGCGCGCCGGGGTGCGGCCGGGCTCGACGGTGCTTGTCATCGGGAGCGGTATATCGGGGCTGCTGCACATCAGGCTCGCTCGGGCGTTGGGCGCTGGCCGCGTCTTTGCCACCGACGTGAGCCCTTACCGGCTCGAGTGGGCCAAGCGCAGCGGCGCCAGTGAAGCCTTCGACGCAATCGAAGCCGGCGAGAAGCTGCCCGAACTGCTGCGGCAGGTGAACGGGGGCCGCCTCGCTGACCTCGTCATCCTGTGCACCGGCGCGCCCTCGGCCATCGACCAAGGCCTGGCGTGCCTAGAGAACGGAGCGACCTTCGTTGTCTTCGCCGTGCCCGCACCCGGCGAGCAGCATCCCATGCCGCTCAATGAGCTGTGGCGCCGAGAGGTCACCATCCGCACCGCGTACGGCGCGGCGCCCAATGACCTGCAGACCGCGCTCGATCTCATCGCTACCGGGCGCGTTCGCGTGGACGACCTCATCACCCACCGCCTGCCGCTGAGTCGCATCCAGGAGGGTTTTGGTCTCGTGGCCGATGCTGATGAGTCTGTGAAGGTCGTCATCGAGCTGTAGAGGGACCACGGCTCGAGACGATCACCTACTGTCAGACCGAAGGGAGGCATGCCGTGACTGAGGACCCGAATCCCGGCGCCGAGCAGGTGGACGAGCGCCACGACCCGGATCGGCCGCCGGAAGAGCCCCCCGTCTCCAGGCACCACGACCCGGCCCGGCGTCGGCCTTCGCTTCTCGATCAAGTTTCCGGTGTCGAGGCCGCGTTTCTCCAAGGCGAGCAGGCACACCACGACGATCTTGAGAGCGCGGTTCGCTACTTCCTCGAGTTCCTGCGCGGATTCGAGTTCATGCAGATGGACCGTCCCTGCGTGACGGTCTTCGGGTCGGCACGCTTCAAGGAGGGCCACCGGTACTACGAGCAGGCCCGCGAGCTCGGTGCGCATCTGGCGGGTCACGGGTATGCGGTCATGACCGGTGGTGGGCCGGGCATCATGGAGGCGGCCAACCGGGGCTGCAAGGAGGCCGGCGGTCTGTCGATCGGCTGCAACATCATGCTGCCGCACGAGCAGGACCCCAACCCGTATCTTGACCGCTACATGGAGTTCGAGCACTTCTTCGTTCGCAAGGTGATGCTGGTCAAGTACTCGTGCGCCTTCGCCGTCATGCCCGGCGGCTTCGGCACCCTCGATGAGGTGTTCGAGACGATCACCCTGATGCAGACTGAGAAGATCGACAGCTTCCCGGTGGTGCTCGTCGGCGGCGAGTTTTGGCGTCAGATGCGGGGGTTCTTCGACCGCGTGCTTGTCAGCGCGGGGACGATCAACCGCGAGGACCTCGCACTGCTGGGCTTCGCCGACAGCGTCGAAGATGCGTGCGCCTATATCCGGTCACATCCGCGCGGTTGCGAGCGCGGCGACTTCTGAGCTGGTGCGTTACTCCCACAGGCGTCGCACTGCGCTCCGTGGGTCGATGGCCGCGGCCGGGGACATCGGCTTGTCGGGCGCTGGCGTGTCGGACGACGCTTGCTCCTCGACGAAGAGCGGCGCCACGCGCTCGGTTACGAATCGCGTGCGTTGCGCGTATCCGTGCACGTCGGTGGCCGGGTTTCCTGCTTTGTAGTAGCGCAAGGGGTGCGTCACGTACAGGTGGCGCCGCGCTCGCGTGCACGCCACGTAGAAGAGGCGCCGCTCCTCTTCGATCTCGTCGGCGGATCCCGTGGCCATATCCGAGGGGATGTTGCCGTCTGCGGCGTGCATCACGTAGACCACATCGAACTCGAGCCCCTTGGCTGAGTGCATCGTCGAGAGCACGAGCCAGTCCTCGTCGAGCAGCGGTGGCCCCGCAAGGTCACTTGTCCACGCCGGGGGATCAACAGCCAACTCTGCGAGCAGTGACGCCCGATCGGGGGAGCGGCCGGCGATGTTCTCGATCTGCTCGAGATCGGCGAGCCGGGCCAAGGCGTTGTCGTAGCGCAGCTCCACGAGCGGCGCGAGCACCGTGCGCACCGCATGCACCTGGGCCGGGACTTCGCCATCCGAGCCAGCCAGCCCCCGGAGCACGCCGACGAGTGCGGGCCAGATACCGGACGCGGCCTCGGGCACATCCGCGGTCACCCACGCCTCGAAATCGCCCTCAGCACTGTCGAGGCGGGACACGAGGGACGAGGCCGTCTTCGGCCCGATGCCGGGAACCAACGAAAGCACGCGGAGCGCAGCGGTCGAGTCGCGTGGGTTCTGGGCGATACGCAAGAAGGACACGAGGTCCTTCACGTGCGCCATCTCCACGAAACGCAGCCCTCCGTACTTTCGGTAGGGAATCGATCGCCGGGACAGCTCCAGCTCCAGGTCGGCCGCATGATGCTGGGCACGGAAGAGGATGGCTTGACCCGAGAGGGGTGTCCCCTGTTCGCGATGCTCGAGCACTCGGTCGGCGATCCACCTGGTCTGTTCGGCCTCATCGCGGCAGGTGAGCAGCACCGGGCGACCTCCGCCTTCGCGCTCGGTCCACAGGTTCTTTTCATAGCGCTGGGCGGCTTCCGCCATGATCGCGTTGGTGGCGTCGAGGATGGGGCGGGTCGAACGGTGGTTGCGCGTCAGCGTGACGATGTTGGCACGGGGGTATCGCGCGGGGAACTCGAGGATGTTTCTCACCGTGGCTGCGCGAAACGAGTAGATGGCCTGGGCGTCATCCCCCACGCACGTCACGCCCCGGCCGTCCGGTCTCAGCAGTTCCACGATCTGCGCCTGCACCGTGTTGGTGTCCTGGTACTCGTCCACGAGCACGTGATCGAAGCGCTCGCGCACGCGATCGCCCGATGCCGGCTCGGCGAGCAACGCGTGCCAGAACAACAGCAGGTCGTCGTAGTCGAGTACGCGTTGCCGTTCCTTCTCGCACGTGTACGCCTCGAAGAGCGTCGCCAGTCCGCCCTGCGCGTTGCGGCACCACGGGAAGCGGCTGCGCACAACATCGGCGAGCGGCTCGTTGGCGTTGACACAGCGAGAGTAGATGTCGAGGCATGTCGCCTTCTGGGGGAACCGCGATGCGCCGCTTCCCAGCGAGAGCGCCGTGCGGCATCGGTGGATGAGGTCCTCGGCGTCTGAGCGGTCAAGAATCGTGAAGTCGGGTTCGAGTCCGATGTCTCGGGCATGCAACCTGAGCAGCCGCGAACCCACGGAGTGAAACGTGCCGCCCCACACGCGCGACCCAGTGGCCTTGATGCGTTCGTGACCGGAGCGCTCAAGAAGGCCTTCGGCACGGCGGAGCATCTCGCCGGCCGCCCTGCGGGTGAACGTGAGCAGCAGTATGCGTCCCGGTTCGGCACCGCCCGCCACGAGGTGGGCCACGCGGTGCGCCAGCGTCGCGGTCTTGCCGGTGCCGGCGCCGGCGACTATGAGCAGCGGTTCATCGCCCGCGCCCGCCGCCTCGGCCTGCTCGTCCGTGAGGTCTGCATACAGCGTGTGCCGAGGGTCGGCGGGGGTTCCGGGGACGGGCTCCATGGCGAACTCCTGTTCGATGCTGTCGGCCCGACGATAGCATCTCGCCGCAGTCATGTCGAACATATGTTCGCATCGCGAAGAGAATCGGGTGTTCGTGCCATAATCACGAAAGGTGCCTACGAATCAGGCGGTCTGCGAAACGGGAGGGTGCGATGCGTCGCCGAATGGGGATTCTCACAGTCGCGGTGTTGGCAGTGGCGGTCGCCGCAGGCGTGTGGGCGGTGCCTGCGATGGCAAGCGAGAGCGCGAGCGAGACGGTCGGGTCACCGCAGGTGCGCGTCGAAGACGACGATACCCGCATCGTGTTCTCGGGACCGTGGACCTATCGGTGGGAGCAACGCTCATCCGGCTGGAGCCATCGCTCGGCGACCAAGGCGGGCGCGTCGGTCACCATGCGCTTCGAGGGAACGTCGATCTCACTCATCTCGCCGGTCGCGCCTGATCGCGGTATCGCTCGTATCGAGATCGATGGTTCCGAGGTGGCGACGGTCTCCACCTTCGCGCTCCGTGCTGCCAGCAAGGAGGTAGTGTGGACGAGCGGCGAGCTGGCGCCGGGCCCACACACCATCAAGGTCACGCTCACCGGCACGCGCGAGCGCGGCTCCAAAGGCACATGGTTCTCAATCGACGCATTCGACGTGGCGGGTGACGCTTTGGCGCGCGAAGGCAGCGCCGGAGCCTCGCTCCAAGAATCTGACCGGCGCCTGAAGCGCACCGGCCGGTGGACCGCGCGCAGTGCTGCGGCGGCCAGCGGAGGCGCGGCGCGTTCCGCCACCTCACGCGGTGCGACCTATCTGATCAAGTTCAAGGGCACCGCGATCACGTGGACCGGTCGTAAGTATCGGGGTACCGGAAAGGCCGAGGTGCTGCTCGATGGCAAGCGCGTTGCCATCGTCGGTGGCTCGGAAAGCGGCAGCACCGAGCGGCGGGTGCTGTGGGCAGCTTCAGGGCTTGCGAACAAGACGCACACCGTCACGATTCGCGCGCTTGGGCAGCGCAGTTCGGGTGCGGGAACCGGTACCGCCGTCGATGTCGATGCGTTCTATGTGTCCGGCACCCCTCTGCGGGCGGTCACGCCGCCTCCGTTCAGCTACCCGTGGCGCACCTACATCGTCATCGACAAGTCCGATTTCAAGTTGTATTGGGTCCGCAACGGCGAACTCGTCAAGGTCTATCCCATCGCCGTGGGCAAGATCGGCTGGACGACACCGAACGGCACATGGAGAATCGATGCGAAGTACTACTCTTCTGGGGTCTACGGACCTCGCAAGATGCGCATGTTCAAGCAGGTCCGCACGGGTAGCGGCTACCGATACGTGCACACCGCTTACAACATCCACGGCACGAACCAGGAGTGGGTGATCGGCACGCGCGCTTCGCACGGCTGCATCCGCATGTACAACCGTGACGTGCTCGAGCTTTGGCCGCAGGTGCCCATCGGCACGATGGTTGTGACGCGTGACTGAACCCGGTGATCTTGCGGGGAGAACGATCGCAATCACCGGCGCATCGTCAGGCATCGGTCGCGCGGCCGCAGTGGAGTTGGCGCAGCAAGGCGCGCGCGTCGTGCTACTGGTTCGCGACACGGCTCGGGGCGAGACGGTGCGCGAGCAGATCAAGCAGCTGTCCGGCGAAGACGCACGGGTCCGGGTGGTGCAGTGCGACCTATCGTCGTTTGCCAGTGTAGGTACGGCGGCGACCGAGGTGCTCGCCGCCTGTCCTGAGCTTGATGTCCTGGTCAACAACGCCGGCCTCATCGCTTCGGCTCGCCAGCTCACCGCAGATGGGCACGAACTCACCTTTCAGGTGAACCACCTGTCGCACCATCTGCTCACGCGGCTGCTGCGCCCGGCGCTTCAGGCTGCGCAGGGTCGCGTCGTCACCGTCTCAAGCGATGCGCACTACGCCGCATGGCGCGGCCTGCGCTTCGACGACCTGACGCTTGAGCGGCGGTGGTCGCCGTTTGGCGCCTACGCACACTCCAAACTGGCCAACATCATGTTCGCCTACGAGCTCGCCGTGCGGCTTGGCGGTACCGGAGTGACATCCAACGTGATGCACCCGGGTATGGCCAGTACCGGATTCGGCCAAGATGGGTGGGGTGCCAGCGGCCAGTTGTGGGGTAGGTTCGTGCCCAAACTCACCGCACAAGAGGCGGCGGACACGCTCGTGTACCTGTGCGCGGCAACGGATGTCGGCACCACGACCGGTGCCTACTTCTACCGCCGCCGGCCCAAGGGTTCGTCTCCCGTCAGCCGTGACAAGCGCGCGTGGACTCGTCTGTGGGAGCTCTCTGAACACGCGACGTGGACAGGTGGGGAGGAATAGCGGCATGCGCTCGGGACGTTCTGCGCATACGCCGCGCACCGTGACGGTCGCCTATCTGTCTGCAAGCGGGATCTTCGCGCTGGCGATGTCGCTCATATGGGCTACGAATACCATCTACCTGATGCGCGTGGGTGGGCTCGACATCTTTCAGGTGATGCTTGTCAACACCGCCTTCACCGTCTCTCAGCTGCTGTGCGAGGTGCCCACCGGCGTCGTGGCAGACACGATTGGTCGCCGTGCCTCGATCCTGATCGCCATGGGAATGCTGTTCGTATCGACGCTGCTCTATGTGGCGACCCCCGTGATGGGCTGGGGCATGACCGGGTTCGTCGGTGCGAGCATCCTCCTGGGCGTGGGCTACACGTTCCAGACGGGCTCCGTCGAGGCATGGTTGGTCGACGCACTGGACGGGACCGGTTCGACGGTTCCCAAGGAGCAGGTGTTCGCGCGCGGTCAGATAGCCTTCGGAGTGGGCATGCTCTCCGGATCGATCATCGGTGGACTGCTCGGCCAGGTGGATCTGGCGTGGCCGTTCCTTCTCAGGGCGGTCCTGCTCGTGGTCGAGTTTGGCGTGGTCTGGGCATTGGTGTTCGACATCGGGTTCGACAAGCGGCCGCTGACCGCTGCCAACTTTGGCGTTGAGACCCGACGGATCCTTGCCACGGGCGTGCGCTACGGCATGAAGAACCGCGTGGTCAGGCCACTGTTCCTCGTCTCCGGGCTATCGGGACTGTTCTTCATGTTCGCGTTCTACGCCTGGCAGCCCTATGTGCTTGAGCTGCTCGGATACGACTACGTATGGGTTCTCGGTCTGGCTCAGGCCGCCTTCTCGGTCGCGGGCATCGCGGGCAACTCCCTCGTCGGGCGCCTGATGCGAGACGGCGTGAACCGTCGCGACCCCGCGCGCTTCTGTGCGGTTGCCGCGCTCGCGGAGTTCGTTATCGCCGTGGCCATCGCCGGAGTCGGCCTGCTGGCAGCAGAGTCGGGAGTCGTACCGGCAGCCATCGCGCTTGGGCTGTGGGTGGCGTGGGGCGGCGTCTTCGGCGTTTACGGGCCTGTGCGCGCGGCCTACCTCAACGCCCACATACCATCGTCGGAGCGCGCGACCGTACTGTCCGTCGACGCGCTCTTCGCCGACGTCGGTGGCGCGGTGGGACAGCCTGCCCTGGGTTACGTTTCGCATCGGGCGTCGATCTCGGTGGCTTGGCTGATCGGTTCACTGGGTCTGGCAGCCTCAGCGCCTCTGTACCTAGCATCGGGAAGGGCCGCGGCACAAGCAGAAGCGACCCCGGATTAGGGGGCCGCGTGTGCTGATGGTGCCCGGGGTGGGAGTCGAACCCACACGGGGTTTCCCCCAGAGGTTTTTGAGACCTCCGTGTCTGCCATTCCACCACCCGGGCATGAGTGCGACGACGAGTATACCGAATCACCGTGCCGCAGCAGACGAGAGGCACGCGCTTTCAGAGAGGAGCGGTTTGTTGCCGCCGCCTCGATGCCGTATCTTCGAGGGACGGTATGACCGCGCTGCGCCGCGCTCTGACGCTGCACGCGGCACAGAGCGTTCTGTCGGCCTTCGAGGGGGAGCTCAGGTGGATTCGCGTTCTCACGGCGTGAGCGATGATGGCACCCCGCGCCTGAGCGCACATCTTGAGAACGTGGCGGCCAACCTCCAGTTGGTGGCGGACCTCGCGTATGCGGATTTCGCGCTGGCGGCGCCCGATGCTTCGGGTCGACTGGTCGTGGTTGCCGACGCGCGTCCCGCCACAGCCCTTGCGCCCGTTGCGTCCTCCCGCGTGGGTGCGAGGCTCGATGAGCGTGAGGAGCCGGAGGCGTACCACGCGCTTGCGACGGGTCAGCCGGCTGAGAGCGGTCGGCGCCGCGTGGTGCGCGGCATCACGTTTACCACGACCGGCTTTCCGGTCGGCGAGGGCGCATCACCCACAGGGGTACTACTCCGCAACATCGCCGAACAGGTCACGCTCGCCCCGGGGCGCATGGAGACGGCGTTCATGGACGCAGCCGAGGAGCTGGTCGACGTGCTGAGGGCGGCTCCGCTGCTCGACGTGCGTGACTCCTCGGCGTTCTCTACGGTGCGGCGTGCAGGGGATGGCGTGTTGCGGGTGAGTGCCACGGGGCGCGTGAGCTATGCGTCTCCCAACGCCGTCAACATCATGCGGATTGCCGGCGCGGACGGCCGGGTAACCGACATGCAGGCATCCGCGTTGCCCGGCGGCGGATTCGCGATCTCCCCGGTGCTGGGCACGACCGGCGCCATCGCGGTCGAGGCGGAGGTCGTCGACCGCGTGCTGGGCTATCGCAGCATCGCTCTGCCGGACGGCGCCCTCGTGCTGGTCGAGGACCTGACCGAGGCGAGGCGTCGCGATGATGAGATCAAGGTCAAGGAAGCCACCATCCGTGAGGTCCACCATCGCGTGAAGAACAATCTGCAGACGATCGCCTCTCTGCTGCGTATCCAGGCGAGACGTACTCCGAGCGAGGATGCGCGTCACGCACTGGGTGAGGCGATCGAGCGGGTGTCGTCCATGGTGGTCGTGCATGACATGCTCGCCAGCAGCGACGAGGAGCGCGTCGATTTCGCCGAGGCAGCTCGCACGATTGCTGCGCTTGTGGGTCGGGGCCTCTCCGGTGACGACACGCGCGTGCGCCTGCAGGTGAGCGGCTCCACGGGGCAGATCGACGCCCCGCTCGCCACGTCACTCTCTCTCGTGGTCGCCGAACTCGTGCACAACGCCATCGAGCACGGGTTTCCGAATGATCGGCAAGGCGGCGTCGAGGTGACGCTGCGGCGCGGTGGGGACGAACTGGTGCTGACGGTGCGCGACGACGGCGTGGGACTGCCCGACGGCTTCGACCCGGAGTCCTCCGCCAATCTGGGGCTTGCGATCGTTCGCACGGTCATCGAAGACGATCTGCGCGGCACGATCACGTACTCGGGCGTGCGCGGTGCCACGGTGACCGTGCGCGTGCCCGTACGCGACGAGTAGGGGGGACGGTCTAGAAACATGCGTGTGCTCATCGCAGAAGACGAAGCCATCATCCGCATGGACCTGCGCGAGATGCTCGAGGAAGAGGGTCACGAGGTTCTCGGCGAAGCTCGAAACGGTGACGAGGCCGTGGAGCTCGCGCGGCGGCTCGAACCCGACGTCGTCTTCATGGACATCAACATGCCCGGGATGAGCGGCATAGAAGCGGCGCGGATTCTGGGAGATGACCGCGTTGCGCCAGTGGTTATGGTCACCGCGTTCTCCCAATCCGGCTACGTCGAGCAGGCCGCGAGCGCCGGTGCGATGGCCTACGTGGTGAAGCCCTTCTCGCGCGCGGATGTACTGCCTGCGATGCACGTTGCCGTGTCGAGGTTCGCTGAAGCCACGGTCCTGTTGGACGAGGTCTCGGATCTGACCGAGCGGCTTGAGACTCGCAAGGTGGTCGATCGCGCCAAAGGCCTGCTCATGGAGCGCGGCATGACTGAGCCGGAGGCGTTCAAGCGGCTGCAGAAGCTCGCTATGGACAAGCGCAAGTCGCTGCGTGAGATCGCGGAGGCCGTCGTGCTCGCCGAGGAGGCCTCGGCCGAGCTGTGAGCGAAGCCGCCAGCCTCCTTGCGCGCACCTTCGTCATCGGAATCCTTGTAGCAGCGCCTGTCGGTGCGATGGGGGTGCTGTGCATCCAGCGCACGCTTGCGCACGGGTGGCGCGCCGGCACGGCAACCGGGGCCGGCATTGCGACCGCCGATGGCATCTATGCGGCAGTGGCGGCGTTTGGGCTGACGACCCTTTCGGGTGTTCTGGTTGACGCGCAGGTGCCGCTGCGGATCGCCGGGGGGCTCATGCTGGTTTGGCTCGGCTGGCGCGCAATCTCCACGCCGCCTGCTCACGAGGCGGCGCAGGCGCCGGACTCGGCGAGCGTCGTGCGGCTCTACGGCAGCGCGATTGCGCTCACGCTTACGAACCCGATGACGGTGATGGCCTTCGGCGCTGTGTTCGCCAGTGCCGGCCTGGTGGCCGAGCCGACTCTCGCCGGCGCCGGCGTCGCCACACTCGGCGTCATCCTCGGGTCGCTCGCGTGGTGGCTCGGTCTCACCACGACGGTAGCGTTGTTGCGGCACGCCATCAGCGACCGAGCGATCCTGTGGATCAACCGTGGGTCGGGAGTGCTCGTGGCCGCATTCGGCCTCGTGGCGATCGGGGCTGGGGTCACCGGGATCTCCGGCTGACGGACTCTTCGCCATCAAGATCTCGGTCGCCGAGTAGGATCTGCTAGGGGCGTATCGCCGATGCCGTCTTTGGCGGGCCGGTGCCACCGCGTTTCCACTGCGTTTCGCTTGGCGTTGAACCGTGCTACACTCTGGCTCCCGGTACAACGTCGTGCCGGAATCGAAGAGATCGAGCAACGACGCTCGCCTTGAAACCCACGGGTTTCGCGGCGGGCGTTTCGGGTTTCTTCGGGTGCCGTACACACGAAAGGACTGATGGCCGCATGAAGGAGTTCGCAGTCTTCTGGGGGTGCACCATTCCCGCGCGCTTTCCGTTCATCGAGAAGTCAGTGCGTGTCATGTTCGATGACCTGGGTGCTCAGATCCACGAGCTGCCGGGCCACACCTGCTGCCCCGAGGGTACGCTCGTCAAGGCGAACGACCCTGACTCGTTCTTCACCGCCGCAGCGCGTAACCTCGCCATCGTCGAGAAGGCGGGATGGGACCTGGTCACGCCCTGCAACGGCTGCTACTCGACGTTCAAGGAGTGCCAGAGCCACCTCAAGACCCACTGGCGCGAGCGCGACACCATCAACGACCGACTCGCCACTGAAGATCTGCACTACGACGGGACGCTTCAGGTGGTGCACTTCGCCGAGTGGCTGTCGGAGCACATGGGACCCGGGCTCATCGCCAGCAAGGCGAAGAAGCCGTTCTGGGGCATGAACATCGCGGTCCACTACGGCTGTCACCTGCTGCGCCCGCAGCCGGCGGTCAAGTGGGACGACCCGCTGCATCCCACGAAGGTCGAAGCCATCGTCACGGCGCTCGGTGCGACGGTCGTCGACTACCCGACCAAGATGCAGTGCTGCGGCGGCTACCTCGACCGCGTGGGCGAGCGTGAAGGCTCACTGGCGTTCAACCGGCGCAAGCTCTACGACCTCCAGAACCACCAGGTGGATGCGCTCATCACGGTGTGCCCGAGCTGCTTTCAGCAGTTCGACCTCAATCAGGCCGCGCTCCAGCGCGCGAACGAGCCGATCCACATCCCCGTGCTCTACCTGTCCGAACTCATCGGTCTGGCCTACGGGCATTCTCCCGACGAGCTGGGGATGGACATGCACCGCGTCAGCGTGCAGCCGTTCTTGGACAAGTGGGAGGCGCGCAGTGTCGAGAAGTCGCGACTGGCCCAGGACTTCGACGTCTCGCTGCTCAACAAGTGCGACACATGCCGTGCCTGCAAGGACGACTGCCCGGTGTGCAAGGTCGACCCGAAGTTCGACCCGTGCGACATGATCGGACAGCTCGTCAGCGGCGAGATCGACGAGGTGCTCGATGACCCCAACGTCTGGAAGTGCCTGGAGTGCTACACGTGCCTTGAGATGTGTCACTCCGACATCGGCATGGCCGAGACGTTCCGCAAGCTCAAGGAGCTCGCCATCGTGCGCGGTTCGCGCCCGGACTCGATTCCGCAAAGCTACGAGATGTTCATGACCACCGGCACCCTCGGCAAGCCCAAAGAGGGCGCACGCAAGAAGCTGGGGCTCGGCCCACTGCCTCCTACCGGGGGCGATGCGGTCAAGAAGCTGATGGGTTGCGACGCGGTCATCGCGGCGTGTGACTCCGAAGGAGAGGAATAGCATGGCGTACGAACCGCTTCTGGAGCGGATGCCCACGACGAGGCCTGCGGGCTTCTCGGATCGTGAGGGCATCTTCGACCTTGAGCGTCCCGCGTATCGCGAAGAGGCGTCGTTCAAGATTCACGGTGGCTGCGGCCTCATGGGAATCTGTGACGAGTCCGGCACGCTGATGAGCGGCGAGAACGCCATCAAGGCGATGGCCGTGCAGCGCGACCGGGGCAACGGCCTTGGGGGCGGGTTCGCCGGGTACGGCATCTACCCCGAGTTTCCCGATCATTTCTGCTTCCACATGATGTATCACGACGTGAAGGCCAAGGAGGAGGCGGAGGCCCTCTTCGACCGCTACTTCACCGTCGACCTTGCCGAACCGATGCCGACGCGTGCCGTCAAGGGCATCGCGGATGCCCCGTTGCTGTGGCGCTACTTCCTGCAGCCCGACCCGCACAAGCTCGCTGATGCCGAGATGAGCCCGGAGGACTTCGTCGTTCACCTGGTGATGCTCGTCAACTCGAGCGTGGATGGTGCCTTCGTGGCATCGAGCGGCAAGAACATGGGTGCCTTCAAAGGCGTCGGCTACCCGGAAGAGATCGGTCACTACTATCTGCTCGAGGAGTACGAGGGCCACACGTGGGTCGGCCACAACCGTTTCCCGACGAACACCCCCGGCTGGTGGGGCGGGGCGCACCCGTTCACGCTGCTCGACTGGTCCATCGTCCACAACGGCGAGATCTCGAGCTACGGCATCAACTCGCGCTACCTCGAGGCGTTCGGCTACAAGTGCACGCTGGGCACCGACACCGAAGTCGCCGCGTACCTGTTCGACCTCATGCTACGCCGCCATAAGCTGCCGCTGGAGCTTGCATGCAAGGCGCTCGCGAGTCCGCTGTGGAGCGAGATCGACCGCATGCCGGCCGACGAGCAGGCGGTCATGCGCTCGCTGCGCGCCGTCTACGGGCCAGGCATGCTCAACGGCCCCTTCGCGATCGTACTCGGCTTCAACGGCGGCATGGTGGCGCTCAACGATCGCATCAAGCTGCGGCCGCTGGTGGCGGCCCGCCAGGGTTCCATCGTCATGGTCGCCTCGGAGGAGAGCGCGATGCGCGAGGTCCTCGACGCGCCCGACGACGTCTGGGCACCCAAGGCCGGTGAGCCGGTCATCGCCCGCGTGGCGACCGCCGAGTGGCCGATCCATGGGGACCTGCATCTGTCCGCACAGGAGGTGTCGTGCGCCGTCACCGGCGTCGACGTCTGCGAACTTGAGACCGTCGAGGTGAACTAGCCATGCCCACGAGCCTCATCCAGCCCGAGTTCCGGGTCGATATCGACTACAACAAGTGCCACAAGTGCGGCCGCTGCGTGCAGCAGTGCGGCTGGGGCGTGTACAACTTCAACGAGCGCCCCATACCCGATGACAGCAAGTGCCGCGCATGCCACCGGTGTGTCACGTACTGCCCGGCGCACTGCATCACCATCAAGAAGAACGACCTTGCGCTGCGCGAGAATGCGAACTGGTCGCCCAGCCTGCGCAAGGCCGTTTGGCGCCAGGCGGAGAGCGGCGGCGTCATGCTCACCGGCATGGGCAACGACAAGCCGTATCAGAGCATCTTCGACCATCTCGTCCTTGACGCATGCCAGGTCACGAACCCTTCCATCGACCCGCTTCGCGAGCCGATGGAGTTGCGCACGTACCTGGGCCGCAAGCCCGACTCGGTGGAGGTCGTCTCCGACGGCAACGGCGGCTTTCGTCTTGCCGAAGGCGCGGGCATGGGCAAGAACATCAAGCTCGATACGCCGATGATCTTCTCGCCGATGAGCTACGGCTCGGTCTCGCTCAACGTACACAAGTCGCTGGCGATGGCTGCGGAGCGACTCGGCATTCTCATGAACACCGGCGAGGGTGGACTTCACGCTGACCTGTACCCCTATCAAGACAACGTCATCGTGCAGGTCGCCTCGGGACGTTTCGGCGTAAGCCCGGAGTACCTGCAGCGGGGCGCGGCTATCGAGATCAAGGTCGGCCAGGGCGCCAAACCCGGCATCGGCGGTCACCTACCCGGCGAGAAGATCAACAAGGAAGTCTCTACCACCCGCATGATTCCGCAGGGGTCAGACGCGATCAGCCCGGCGCCTCACCATGACATCTACTCCATCGAGGACCTGCGTCAGCTCATCTACTCGCTCAAAGAGGCCTCCGGCTACAAGCCGGTCGGCGTGAAGATCGCCGCGGTGCACAACGTGGCCGCCATCGCCAGCGGCATCGTGCGGGCGGGTGCCGACTACGTCTACCTCGACGGCTTCAAGGGCGGCACCGGTGCTGCGCCGCAGATCATCCGCGACCACATCGGCATCCCCATCGAGATCGCCATCGCCGTGGTGGACCAGCGCCTGCGCGACGAGGGTATCCGCAACCAGGCGTCGATCATCGCCGCCGGTTCGATCCGATCGTCTGCGGACATGGCCAAGGCGATTGCGCTCGGTGCCGATGTCGTGGCCATCGGCTCGGCAGCGCTCATGGCGCTCGGCTGCCACATGTGCCAGGGCTGCCACACCGGGAGCTGTAGCTGGGGCCTCACGACGCAGAAGCCCGAACTGACCCGTCGCGTGGATCCCGAGTGGGGTGCCGAGCGGCTCACCAACCTCGTCAACGCCTGGAGCCACGAGCTCCAAGAGATCCTCGGTGCGCTGGGTGTCAATGCCGTGGAGTCGCTGCGCGGAAGCCGTGAGCGCCTGCGCGCCATCGGGCTCGACGCGCAGACCTGCGAGATCATCGGCGTCAAGCCGGCTGGAATGTAGGGGAGGAGACACCATGACTACAGCTACCGTGAAGGGCCCGATCGAGGGCTACCTACAGATCGAGCCGACTGTCGCCGTCGATGGTGACACCGCCACGATCGAGTGTCAGAGCGTCTACTACAAGTTCGTCAACGAGGCTATCCGGCGGTGCTTCGCCGACGGCGTCAAGATCGTGAAGCTGATGAACGTCAACGGACAGCGCTACATAGGCACGGGAATCAAGGGCAAGGATCTGCGCATCGAGGTGCACGGCACCCCGGGGCAGGACATGGCGATGCTGATGGACGGCCCGACCGTGGAGGTGTTCGGCAACGCGCAGGATGGCGTCGGCAACACCATGAATGCGGGCACCGTCATCGTGCATGGCTCGGCCGGTGACGTTCTGGGCTACGGCATGCGCGGCGGACGCGTCTTCATCAAGGGCGACGTCGGTTACCGCGTGGGCATTCACATGAAGGCGTTCGAGGATCTGCGACCCACGATGATCTGCGGTGGCAAAGCGCGCGACTTCTTCGGCGAGTACATGGCCGGCGGCCTGCTCATCCTTCTCGGCATGCACTCACGGCTCGAAGGTCCGCTGGTGGGAGGGTACGTCGGCACCGGCATGCACGGCGGCGAGATAATCCTGCGCGGCGAGGTGGAGAGCTGGCAGGTTGGCAAGGAGTGCGGCATCTTCACGATGACCGACGAGGAGCTGGCTGAGCTCAAGCCGCTGCTGGAGGAGTACTGCTCGGCCGTCGGATTCGATGTCGACGAGGTGCTGTCGGTACCGTTCACGCGGCTCGTGCCCATCTCGCACCGGCCGTACGGGAAGATGTACACGTACGTGTAGACGATTCATCCATCGCCACGCCTGATTGGCCGTTTCGTATCGTCAACGGTTGCATCTGGTTGGGACGAAACGGACAGAGGGCGCGGCGATTCCATCGTCTCGTAGTGCGCGAAGGCCGCCTCTTGGGGCGGCCTTCTGCGTTCGGGGCGAAACCGAAACAACTCCGAACCACAAACCCCGCATCTTGCTGCGAACGACGTAGGGCTCCTCTATGAAGAATCCTTGACGTTCTCTATAGCGCGCGTACATAATTACGGTTGCGCGAGCGTACTTAACACTCGTTCGGCAGCGTGTGCGGTTGACCGCTCACCTTTGGCGAGCAGAAACCGCAGTGCGTCCATCCTCTCGCGCACATACTGTCCGAACGTGCTGGGGGCGGCACGGTGGATTGCGCGCGAGCGCGGTCCCGTACCGAGCGGGGGACGACTGTGTTCACTACGCTAATCGCAGGTTCGCGTGGGTTCGGCGCGCGCCAGCCGTTCTTTGTCGCCCTCGCTGCCATCTTGTGTCTGTTCGGGGCGGGAGTTGCTTACGCGGCGCTCGGCGATCCGAGCGCGAGCATGACCATCGAGAACGATGCACCCGTCGTGACGAGGCGCACGGTGACGCTCTACTCGGATGTCACCGATGCGGACGCGATGCGTTTCGTTCCCCCGATTGCCTCGATCGACAGCGGCATGGAGCACACGTTGGTGCTTGCCACCGACGGTACGGTGTGGGCGTGGGGCGTGAACCGCTGGGAGCCATGCGGAGCGCCCAGAGGGCCATTCCGGGCCACCCCGGTGATGATCGGGAGCGACAACGATTGGGTCCAGATCTCGGCCGGTTTCGCGTGCAGTATCGCGCGCAAGGCTGATGGGACGCTCTGGGCCTGGGGCGACAACTGGTACGGACAATATGGCGATATGGCACCGCAGCAGGGTACTCCTCGGCAGATCGGGTCCGAAGCGGGCTGGACCGACGTGTCAGCAGGCAATACGCACGTTCTCGCCATCAGGAGCGGCGAGCTCTGGGCGTGGGGTGAGAACGATCTAGGCCAGCTCGGCAACGATACCCCCGGGACGTCTGGACCGGTCCAAGTGGGTACCGATACCGACTGGGTGACCGCATTTGCGGGCAACCGGTCCAGCTTCGCGATCAAGACGGACGGGTCGTTGTGGGCCTGGGGATCCAATATGACGGGCCAGCTTGGGACCGGAGATGGCGCTAACACATCGACGCCGACGCAGGTGGGCACGGATAACGACTGGCTCAAGGTCTCGATGGGCGAAGTCAGCACACACGTTCTCGGGCTCAAGGCGGACGGGTCGCTCTACGCATGGGGCGACAACTACATCGGGTCGCTGGGGCTCGGGTTCTCGGGTGGAGCGATGTTCGGGCCGATGCCCGTCGCCGTCGGTACCAGCTTCAACGACATAGCGACTGCAGCCTACGCATCGGTGGCTTGTGCGAACGGAACCATGTATTGGTGGGGCAATCTGGGTGCCGAATACGCATCCAGCCCGGCGCAGGTCGTTGGCCTGCCGTACTGCAACATGGTCGCAGCGGTCCCGTGGACCGCATGCTTCGCCGTGAGTGGCGGTGACCTGTGGGGTTGGGGCGACGGTCGATTCCTGGGTAACGACTCGGATGCCATGGTGAGCACGCCAATGCAGATCGGGCACTGGGAATCGTACTCGCCGATGCGTCCGTATCTCTTGCCGGCCGATGACGGCGCGTCGGGCACGCAGGTGGTATCGGTGATGTTTCGCGACGCGGGTGGGGCAACGCGAACGCTGACCGATGAGGTCGCCTATGACTTCAGAGGGGGCACTACGAGCGTCGCCATCAACTGGGGCGCGCCGTATGCACAGTCGACGGCGGTCACGCTGGAGATCGACGCACCGACCGCGGTGGAGATGTCGATCGAAGGTGGGGAATGGGTGCCCGCCGCCGGTTCCGCGCCCTACACGCTGCCCGACGCCGACGGCGAGTACACGGTTGCGGTGAGGTTTCGCGACGCGACACTCACCGAATTCAGCGCGAGCGACTCGATAACGCTCGACCGGCAGGCTCCGCTCGGGACGATGGCGTTGAACCACGCCGCGACCTCCACGCGAGGCCGGAAGGTCACCATCGATTCGGACTTCTCCGACGCTGTCTCGATGCGTATCGGCTATCCGTCGACGTGGAAGTCCGTGTCGGTCGGTGGGTCGCATGCGGCCGCGTTGCGGACCGACGGTTCCTTGTGGACATGGGGCGACGGTGCCAGGGGGCAACTCGGAGACGGGGTCTTGCAGCGCTCGACGCCGGTGCGTGTGCCGGGCGGCACGTGGACCGCGGTGGCTGCCGGGGGTTCCCACACCGGTGCGATCAAGGCCGACGGAACGCTCTGGATGTTCGGCGCCAACGAGTCCGGGCAGCTTGGCGATGTTGGCAACGAGGGCATTCGCGCCGATCGCCAGCTGGCGAGCCAGGTGGCGGTGCCAGGCGGAGGCCAGTGGAGCTTGGTCGCTGCCGGCGAGAATCACACGCTCGCACTGACCACGGACGGGCGCTTGTTCGCTTGGGGGAAGGGCGAGCGTGGACAGCTCGGTGACGGCGGCTTGAGCTCAAGCGACCTCCCGAGCCAGGTAACGCCATGGATGACGTTCACTGCGATCGCTGCGGGCGGCGACTCTTCGTACGCTATCGACTCGGCCGGTGCGCTGTGGGCCTGGGGAGCGAATGACTCGGGGCAGATGGGCAACGGTGCGGTCGGCGACCAGCACGCTCCCGTGTTGGTGTCAGGGGCCGAGCCGGCCTGGACGTCGATCAGTGCTGGCGCCGAGACGCTGGCCGCGCTGCGCAGCGACGGGACGCTTCACTGGTCTGGTCGCCTGGGTGAGATGACCGCGTCGACGCTCACGCAACTCGACGGCACCTGGCTCAGGGCCAGCGCCGGAGACCGGTTCATCATCGCCGTCAAGCATGACGGAACACCGTGGGGCGTCGGGGCCAACGACCTCGGCCAGACGGCTGGCGAGAGTACCGTCGCACGCGTCCTCCCTCTCGCGCTTGACGCGTCCCTGAACTTCTCAGCGCTTGATTCGGGTGGTGCCAGCACAGTCGCCGTTCGAAGCGATGGCAAGCTGTGGGCCTGGGGCGCGAACGGCTACGGTCAACTCGGCGATGGCACCACCAACAACGTGCGTTACCCGATCAACACCGACTGGATGCCGTATGAGGCGTCGCTCGTCCGCCCGCTGCCAGCCGCCTCGGGTACGACCGGGTTCGCTTGCGCCTACAAGGACGCGGCGGGGAACGCCACCACCGCGCAGGACAACATTGTGCTCAATCCGGGCCAGTCGGTCGGGACGATGACGGCGACCAGTCTGGGTGGTCATTCGATCGCGATCGCCTCGAGCGTGCCGACCGCTACGGAGATGCGTATAGCGCAGCCGCCGCTCGCCCTCGGTTTCAGCTCCGGGTACTGGTATCCCTACGACGGAGGCTACCAGAGCGATTCTTCGTTCATCGTCTCCCAAGACGGGCCGCTTCACGCAACCGGCGCGAACTGGGCAGGCCAGCTCGGTGACGGGACCACCTCGCAGCGCTCGGCCTACACGCGCACGCCGGGGCATCAGGCCTGGAAGGCCGTCGCGATGGGGGCCGCCCACACCCTTGCGATCAAGAACGATGGGTCGCTATGGGTCTGGGGATCGGACACCTCGGGTCAGCTCGGCGATGGCGCTGGAGCCAGCGCGACGCCCGTTACCTCGCCCAAGATGATCGATGCGGACGGATGGGTCGCAGTCGCCGCATACGGTAATGCCAGCGCCGCCGTTCGAACCGACGGCTCGCTGTACACGTGGGGTTCCCCGAGCGGCGACTCGGGACTCGTGTACCGCGGCGGCGGCCCGCTCACCGGCATCCGTTACCGTCAGGCATCCCTCGGCAGTCAGCACATGCTGCTGCTGACCGATGACGGCACACTGTACGCATCGGGCGAGAACTACTACGGACAAGTCGGTGACGGAACCCGTACCGGCCGAGAAGCCCCCGTGCTCATCAGCACAGGCTGGAAGTCCGTTTCCGCGGGACACAATCACTCCCTGGGCATCCGCACCGACAACACGCTCTGGGCGTGGGGCAGCAACGCCAACGGTGAGATCGGCAACGGCGGCGGCAGCGACCGCACCGCTCCAACACTGATCGACTCCGGCAGTTGGCAGCGCGTCTCCGCGAGCGGTTCGTACGGTGGCACTTCCTCCAGTGCAGCTATCCGCGCGGACGGGTCGCTTTGGGTCTGGGGTGACAACTCTCTCGGTCAGCTGTGCGATGGCACGTATGAGACGCGTCGCACTCCGCTTCGTGTGGGCACCGGGACGGAATGGTCGCTCGTGGCGGCAGGGCCGACCGGCATGCTCGCGTCCACGACCGACGGTGCGGTGTACGGCTGGGGCACCAACGGGCATGGCGTTCTGGGTCCGGTCCGTACGCCCCGCTGGAACAGCTCACCCTGGCCCGTGCAGCCGGCCTGGTTGCAGGACTGGAATCCGCCACCCGCGATTTGGGAGCCTTACCAGGCGGACAAGACCATCGAAATCGACTGGGCACTGGGGACGACGACTTTTCGTGTCGGATACCGCGACGAGCCGGGCAACATCGACTGGCTCAGTTCAACCGCTTTTGTGGACGTCGCGCCGCCTGAAACCTCGATACTGGCGACTCCCTACGGCTGGTCGCAGACCCCCGTGCGGATCCAGTTGTTCACTTACGACGACTGCTCCCCGACTACGACGTACTACCGACTTGGCGAGGGCGTCACCACGACCTACACGGCGCCGTTCGAGGTGTCTGACCCGGGGGTCACCAGGATCACCTTCTGGGCCGTCGACGCGACCGGCAAGATCGAGGGTGCGCAGACCTACGACGTGAAGATCGACTACGTCGCGCCGGTCACGACGTCCACGGTCACTGAAGGTGTGTTCCACGATGGCGCCATCTACCTCAGCGCTACCGACTCGCTCTCCGGCATCGCGTCGACCTGGTACTCGTTCGATTCGGAACCGGCGAAGCCGATCGCCTTTCCGCTTCCCGCTGTCACGGAAGGCCCCCATACCCTCGAGTACGGGAGCATCGACAAGGCCGGCAACATCGAGACGACCAAGACCGTCAACTTCGTCTACGACCACAACCCGCCGACCACAACAACGACGCCGCTTCCGAGCGGCTGGTCTACTAAGACCGTCGAAGTGACGATAATCGCCGAGGATATCGCGGCGCCGCCGACCGCGTACTACACGCTGGACGGTGGCGTGGTCACCACCTACACGGCGCCGTTCACAATCGGTGACGGCACACATACGCTTCGCTATTGGTCGGTTGACGGGGCGGGGCATGTCGATCCCACGCATACGGTGACCGTGAAGGTCGACACCGCCCCACCGGTGACCGCCGCGAGCCTGCTCGGCGGCACCGCGGTCGAGCTCACGCCGGTCGACGCGGTCTCGGGTTCAGTCGGCACCAGGTATCGCGTCAACGGTTCCGCAGCCGCCACCTACACGGCGCCGATCCCGCTTGGCACCTCCGATATGCACCTGGAGTTCTGGAGCGTTGACGCCGCAGGCAA
Organism: Coriobacteriia bacterium; assembly: GCA_034370385.1. Taxonomy (NCBI): domain Bacteria; kingdom Bacillati; phylum Actinomycetota; class Coriobacteriia; species Coriobacteriia bacterium. Next base: position 161,745 of record JAXMKZ010000059.1, on the reverse strand, counting down.
CGTCGAGGAGATTCGGAGCGAGGTCTTCGACGTGCTCCCTCCGACCACCACGATCAGCTCGATCCCAGTGGGCTGGTCGACCGAGTCAGTTGAGATCAGCATAACGGCGTTCGACACGGTCTCTTCAGTGATCGCCTACTACCGCCTCGACAACGGCGCCGTGACTGAGTACTCGGCACCGTTCATGGTCGGCGAAGGTGACCACACCCTCTACTACTGGTCCGTCGATGCGCTCGGCCACGTGGATCCGACCGAGACCGTGCGCGTCCAGGTCGATGGCACTGCGCCGGTGACCACGTGCGACGACACCTGGCCGTGGGACACCATGCCTGTCTTGCACGCGACGGACGGCCTCTCGGGCCTCGGGTCGACGTGGTACTCGCTCGATGGCGGCGCTCCCCGTGAGGCACCCATCGAGCCGCCCCTGACCCAAGGGGAGCACTTGCTCGAGTACTGGAGCATCGACGTGGCGGGCAACCGTGAAACGCCGCACTTGATGACCTTCCGTTACATACTCGCCCCGGCTCCCACCGGCACGGTTTCTTTCGCCAACGACGCCACCGCCATCAACACGATCACGGTGCCGGTGGTCTCGAAGATCACCAGTGTGGTGGACATGAAGCTCGGGTCTGGCGAATGGCAGCCGTACTCAGCGGTCGCCACCATGGCTGTCGATCCGGGCGACGGCCCGAAGCAGCTTTCGGTCCTCTTCCGTGACGAGTACGGGAGAATCACCGAGTTCGCCAGTCAGATTATTCTCGATACACAGGCTCCCACGGGGACGTTCTCAATCAACGCAGGAGATGCCTCGACGAGATTCCGCACGGCGGTTGCGGTGACCTCCGTGAGCTCGGACGCGGTGGGCATCCGGACCGAGCCTCCGGCGGGGTGGGGTCAGATTACAATCGGCTCCAAGACGATGCTCGGCGTCCGGGGCGATGGAACGCTGTGGGGACGCGGTACGGACGAATACTTCGTGTACACCGGCAACGGCCTCTCCACGACGAACCACGTGCCGGGGGTCTTCGCTCAGGCGGGCGACGGAGCCACGTACAGGTCGGTTGCAGTTCACGACTACTTCGCTGCCGGGGTCAAGACGGACGGGTCGCTGTGGGTGTGGGGCGACAGTCAGGGCGGGCAGCTTGGGGTATCCGGCTTCGCCCCGGTGCGCCTACCTATCCGGCTTGGTACCGCGAGCAACTGGTCGACGGTCACCGTCGGGGGCCAGAGCGGAGCTGCCATCACCACAGGCGGCGCCCTGTATACCTGGGGTCACAACGGCCAGGGGCAGTGCGGCCTTGGCAACTCGGTCACCCCGCAACTCACGCCCGTCAACGTCCAAGCTGGCACAACGTGGAAGGCCGTGTCCGGCGGTAGCGGCGACACGTTCGTGGGTATTCGCACGAATGGTTCGCTCTGGACGTGGGGCTTCAATACTTCCGGACAGGTAGGCGACAACACCCAGAGCGTCATGTCGACGCCCGTGCAGCCGAACGGCACGAGCGGATTCACCGACTGGATCTCGGTCTCGGCGCGTGGAACCACGACGTATGCCGTGCGTGCCAACGGCGATCTCTACGCGTGGGGATCCAACAGCTACGGGCAGATCGGAGACGGCACGACGACGGATAGACTCGTCCCGACCCTCATAGGCACGGGTTACAAGTCCGTGGCCGGCGGCGAGTATCACGCCACCGCGGTGAAGGCGGACGGGTCACTTTGGGGCTGGGGCTACAACTCCGATGGTCAGGTGGGCGACGGCACTTCCCAGACCAGACTGACTCCGGTACGGGTAGGTCTAGCGAACAACTGGGCGTCGGTCGCCAATGGTGACAGTGTCAGCATGGCTACCGACAACTCTGGAGAGTTGTGGGTCTGGGGCTTCCCGGTGGCACTGTACGGCAACGAGACCGGTGTCGTACGGCCCGCTCCGGTTCGTGCCGACTGGTTCAGCTACACGCCACAGCACCGGTTCACCTTGCCGGCGGGCAACGGCGTCAAGAACGTCAACGTGAAGGTCGTGGATGCCGCCGGCAATATCGGGTCGTTGACTGACTCGATCACGCTCAACACCGCAGCAACACCGGGGACGGTTGTCGTCGAGGGGGGCGCTGCCTGGGCAGGGACGCAGACGGTGGTCGCCAGCATAACCGTGCCCTTCGCAGTTGAGATGACGAAGGATACGCCGTTCACCGCCGTGGCGGCAGGCGGCAACAGCATCGGCCTCATCCGTGGTGATGGACGACTTCACTCCATGGGTTACAACCCAGTCAAGAAACTCGGCGACACTACCTCGACGAATCGCTCGACGCCGGTGTCATCGACGCCTTTGCGTGACTTCGTTGCGGTCAGCTACGGCATCGAGCATGCGCTGGGGCTCGCCGCAGACGGCACGCTGTATGGCTGGGGCTCGGAGAGGTATGGGGCGGTCGGCACCGGGCACATCGGGGGTCCGTTCGGTAGGACGGCCGCTCAGGTTGGCGCGGCCGGCGAATGGGCCAAGATAGCGGCGGGGGCCAACCACAGTCTGGGCCTCAAGAAAGACGGATCCGTATGGGCGTGGGGGTACGGTGGCAACGGTGCTCTCGGACTCGGGGCAGACGTTCAGGACAAGCCCCTCCCCACGAAGGTCTCGGGCGCGGGATTGGTGTTCACGGCCATCTCAGCCGGATCCACCTACTCGATGGCGGTCCGAAACGACGGAACTCTCTGGGTGTGGGGTACGGGGTCTCAGTATCAGCTTGGGATCGGGGCAGGCACATTTGCGTCCGCACCCATACAGGTCGGCACGGCGACCAACTGGGCGTCAGTCTCCGCGGGCTCTTCGCACGCGATGGGCTTGCGCACGGACGGTTCGGCCTACGTGTGGGGCAACAACACCTACGGGCAGATAGGCAACTCCGGGGCCGCCAGTAGCTACAACACGCCACAGGCGCTGGGGTCGGTGGGCTGGCAGTCGCTGTCGGCCGGTGATGACTTCTCGACGGGCATTCGCACTGACGGCTCTTTGTGGGCATGGGGTCGTTCCGATCGCTACCAGACCGCAACGGGCAACGCCCCCACCGTTCCGCGGCGCATCGATGCAGCCACCGACTGGGTCGCGCTCGACGCAGGCACGGCATCGGTCGTTGCGCTGAAGCGAGACGGCGCCGTCTACACGTGGGGGGGCAACGTCTACGGCGAGCTGGGTACCGGCGCGGGGACGGTAGGCGTCTCGACGTGGGTGCCGACTGCGATCATGCCGTCCGCATGGCAGTCGGTCATTCCGACCGCGGCGGTGTTCGTGGAGCGCGGTGGGCTCGACACCAACATCGCATTCGGCTTCCGCGACATCGCAGGTAACGTCTCTGTGGTCGGCGACCGCATCGGCTTCGACTACACGCCACCGGTCACGACCGCAACAGGCATCCCGCGCTGGTGGGGATGGGATGGGACGTTCACCCTCGCCGCGACCGATCCCGGGGCCGGCGTCGCACATACGTTCTATAACTTCGACGGTGGGTCACCGACGACGTATACCTCGGAAGTAGCAATCAGCACCGAGGGCACCACGCTGGTGGGCTACTGGTCGGTCGACTTGTACGGGAATGCTGAAGCACCCAAGTACGGCTACGTGCTCGTTGACAGTACTGCGCCCGTCATCGGCTGGAACATCCCGTCAGCGGGCTGGCTTGCGACGGACACCCTGAGCGTCTCTGCGACGGATGCGTTGTCTGGCGTGAACTCCCATCACGTCTGGCTGAATGGGTCGCCGAGGGCATATGAGAACCATACGTATGCATACGACGTACACACCGCCACCTACCGCTTGACTGAGGGCAGCCACCTCGTGCGGGTGGAGGCCAGCAACCGTGCCGGCGCCTACAGCGAACGCAGCCAGACGGTGTCGGTGGACTTCACGCCGCCCAGTAGCACGGCTACCGGGATTCCGACCGGATGGTCGCCGACGGACGCGGTCATCTCCATCGCCGCGACTGATGCGCTGTCAGGAATGGCTGGCGTTCGCTACCAGGTCGATGGGTCTGCGGCGAGTACCTACTCGGCGCCCATCGTCATCGGCGATGGGATCCATACCCTGCGCTGGTGGGCGGTCGATGTCGCCGGCAACGCGGAGCCAGCTCACGTTGAGACGCTGACGATAGACACCTCATTCCCGGGCTCGGTGTCGACGATCGATGACACGTGGCGCAAGACGCCTCAGACGTTCTCGATCGTGTCCACGGATGCGCTCAGCGGATGGAGCGGCACCAGCTACCGTATCGACGGCGGTCCCGACATGCCGTACTCGGTACCGGTGACCGTGTCCGACGAGGGCACGCACACCGTCGAGTACTGGGCGTGGGACCTGATGGGCAACATCGAATCCCCGAAGAAGACCGGCACTATCCGGATCGACTACAGTCCGCCGCACACCGTGCTCTTGGGCGCGCCTGCAGGCGTCAGCGCGGCTGTCGTGGAGCTTGTGCCGATGGCGACGGACGCTGGCGTAGGGGTCGCGCAGACGTACTATCGGATTAACGGCGGCCAGGTCCGGCCGTTCACCGCGGATCAGACAGCGATCATCGTTGCGGACGAGGGAACAACCACGGTCGAGTACTGGTCGGTCGATCTGTTGGGCCATGTGGAGAGCCGTCACTCGCTCGACGTCGTTGTTGACTACGTGGCTTCCGGCGGAGGGAGCGGGACCACAACCAGCAATGCACCGTGCATCACGTGCCATGGCGCGGCGGGGGCTCCACCCCAGATGGCGGTCAACTTCGGCGTCCAGAAGGTGGACCGAGAGACGGCATGTCCTCGCTGCCACACGTACGGGCTTGCGGGCACGCACCCCAATCACTATGCAGGCGGCAACTGCGGCGCGGTGTGCCACAGGGGGCTGATGGGCGCGAGCACGCTGGCTGCGACCCCAACGAAGATCACGCCCTACGGATCCTTTGCCTCGTTGGGCTCGAAGGATACGACCTCGGGCGATCTTCATGTGATACACGCTGCCGTTCGTTGGCCCGGTTCGATCACCAAGGGAGACTCCAAGTGCAGCAGCTGTCACGCTCCTGCTGCGTGCGAGGCCTGTCACTCGGGCGCGTTGTCCCCCCTGCATGCCGAGCACAGCAGTATCGGCAATCCCCGCTACACCGCGAGAGCCCCCGTCGCCACACGCATCTGCTACGGCGTGGTGGGCGAGGACCAGTCGTTTGTCTCGGTCACCGAGTCGTTCCAGCAGTGCGGAATCGGCGAGTGTCACAACACCGCAGGTCTGGCCGAGGCCGAGCCGGTGTCTTTCGAGGACTTCACCCATGCGGCGATCGGCACGAAGCCCGCGAACACGGTGGTGAAGACCGGAACGTGGATGACGCAGACGAAGACCGCTTACTCGATGCAACGCCGCAGCGCTTCGGTTGTGAAAGGTTCGACGCTGGGCATTTCGTTCATGGGCACCAAGGTTGCCATCAGTGGCGGTAAAGGACCCAACTTCGGCGAACTCGAGGTCTCGATCGACGGCGTCGTCGTCGCGACAATCAATGGCTACTCTCCGACAGTCGTCGACAAGACGACGCTGTTCACGTCAAGCACGCTCGTTCGTGGACCCCATACGGTCTCAGTGCGCGTCACGGGCGTGCGTCCGGCTGGTTCTTCAGGCATCGCCGTGGCGGTGGACGAGTTCCTTGTCTGGGACAAGCAGCCCTCCGCTGTTGCGCCGGCGTGCACGCAGTCCTGCCACCCGGACCGCGTGACCGCGCACGGCTATGAAGATGTCGATCACGTCGCGGACTCAGGGGCATCCATCGAGCCCGTCAGTGGCGCGCGCTGCGATGCGTGCCACTCGATGGACCTCATGGCGGAGCACACGCGCAAGGGCTCGGTGACTTCTGCCAAGGGCTGCGCCACCTGTCACGACAACCCGCGCCGTACGTTCGGGTCCTGGAACCAGTCCTGCCAGCAGGGCGGTTGCCACACTCCGGGGACGACGGAGCAGCGTCACGCGGGGCTGCCCACCGTGCACGACGTGAGCATGAGCCTCAGTTGCACGAAGAACTGCCATGAGACCGCGGTCTCCAAGGAGCACGCCAAGGACGCTGGTCGGCGCAGCGCTGTTGGGTGTGTCGAGTGTCACAACTCGCCGGAGTACGTGGCCGGAGTGCGATCCGTACCGGCGGCCACGTGGTCTAAGGACTGCAACGCCTGTCACCCGAGCACCCATGCCCCGAACGCTGCGGGCAACGGGCTGTGCCTTGACTGTCACGGCGCTTCCAGTGCTGCGATCGATGCGCTCGTCGGAGCGGGCACCTGGAACAACACCGGCGGTGATCATGGCGCAGGTTACGCAGGGTCGGCCCACGGATCATCCGTGATGGCTGGTTCTGACGGCGCCGTGCCGTCGAACACCGCGTGCGAGGCGTGCCACAACCACAACGCGATCGGCGCAGGCGCGGCCACCGAGTTCCGGACTGCAGGCGGCAGACAGGGGCAGTCGGCACTGTGCTTCGAGTGCCACTCTGCCAGCGGCGACGAGACGCGGACCCCGGTGCCCAACACGTGGAACGGTCGCGATCTCGCGGTTGAGTTCGCCCGACCGAGTGCGCATCCGGTCGAGGGAGCGTCGTCCGTAGGTACCACTCGAGAAGAGACGGTCGGCGTGTTCACCCAATCGACGCCGATCGAACTTGCTGCGAACAACAGCTTCCAGGTCTCGGCTTCGTCCACTATGGGCGCGCAGCTGCTGTGGGATAGCTGGACGATTCCGTCTGTGACCCGCCCGCTTCTGTTCTTGGCACCGGAGAGCGTCCATCCGGATCCTCGGTCCTTCTCGCAGTACGACCCGGACCTGAACGTGTGGAACGGTCACAGTTACGATCCCACGAATCCGGCGGCGGGAACTGCGTACTACGGCAGCAGCGGGCTCGCGGTGCAGGGTAAGTTCGTGTGGAGCGTGGGGCAGGGATTCGACACGAGGATGTCCTACACCCCGATCAACGTTTCAAGCCCCGACTCGTGGAACTCGCTGAGTCCGCTCCCGTTCGTCGCGGACAGGCATGTGCTGTCTTCTGCTGACCCTGATGCAGGGCTTGTATACTACGCAGGAAACAACACGGCAGGCACCGTCTACCGATGGTTCGCACCTACTGATACGTGGATGGCTCCGTTCGTCATGAAGAGCGCTGGCGGCACGCCCATCGACTTCACGAGCTCCGACTTCGCCTACTCGCCCATCAATGACCGGCTCTACGCGGTGACGAAGAACTTCAACCAGGCGCCCGTGATTCGCTGGGTCGATTCACCGTCGACCGCTTCGGGCCAGGCCACCTACAGCCAGCAGGTGCTTGCACAGCCCGGGAGCACGTGGGGCAGCGGCGACCTGTACATGGGTTTGACGCGCTTCACCTTGGGGGGGACCGACTACTTGGTCTACGAGGGGCCGACCTCGGACGCCTTTGGAGGTCAGAGGGCGTACCTGATCAGCGGGCTCGCTTCGGGGGTCCACTCCATGACTCCGCTACCCGAATTCTTCTGGTACCACGGCGGGAAAGGCACAAAGCTTCTGTGGGACGGGGGCGACTACATCTACGCGCTGCACGAGAACAGCGGCCCGAACCCCGGACGCATCCGAGTACCGGCCGACCCGCTCACCGGCGATTGGGGCACATGGGAGTTGCTTCCCACGCCGCCCACGGCACTCGGCGAAGTCCGCAACGGTTCGATGGCGTTCCTGCGCGTTTCGACCGCCAACATACCGGTCACCGGATACCTGGCTTCGGGCACAATGCGTGCTGAGATCGACCTGCCTGCGGACGCAATAGGCTGGGGAGAGTTCGCCTGGGCCAGTTTCGAGCCACTGGGGACAGAGCTCTACATGTCGGTCGAGGGCTGGAATGGAGCGAGCTGGACGGCGCTTCCCGGTATGGCGAACAAGCGGTATGGCCCCCTTGATCTTTCGGGAATCGATTCATCCGCGTATCGCCGGATTCGCCTCACGGCGCAGCTCGTCACGAACTCAGAGACCATTACACCCTCGCTTCGCGGCTGGAGTGTCACTGCTCGCATTCCTGTGGACGATAACTCAGGAGTCGCATCGTTGAGCTGCGCCAGCTGCCACAACTCTCACACGGTTGAGAAGGGTGCGGGGGCGTGGGACGTAGTGCGTGTCTCACAGCCGGGCAACACGACCCTTAGGCCTACCGACATGACGACGTTCTGTCTTGAGTGCCACTCGAGCGGCAACCTGAGCCGCGCGATATCAGCCGGCAACGTGGTGCCCTATGACATCGGATTCAGCGTGTTTGGCAGCGACTCCTTCTTCCCCGGCTGGGAGAAGGATGTCGGTCCGGCCGCATTCAAGAAGTCGGGGCATTTCACGACTTCGGGCACCAAAGCACTGTGTGAGAACTGCCATGACCCGCACGCGTCTCAGAACCCACGACTCACCGCGTGGACGAAGCCCACGGGCTTCGTCGGCGGGCGGGCCGGCACGCGCGACAACACGTCGAGCGCCGGCTTCGAAGAGAAACTGTGCTTCCAGTGTCACGGCAACGGGGTCGTCGGCACGCAGGCACCGGGGGCGCAGGATGTAGCGTCGGTCGTCTTGCTGCCTTATCGACACGATCCATCAGCGTCCGGCCTGCACTCCGACGCAGAGTCGGCAGTCGACAACGGGACGAAGCGACACGCGGAGTGCACCGACTGCCACGACCCGCACGCCGCGCAGCCCGCGGGCGACCGTCTTGCCGGCGGAGTACCCATCGCATCTCCTGCACTGCTTGGTGCCACGGGACTCAAGCCGATCTGGGGCAGCACGCCGGGGTCGACGCTCACCAGCTACACGGCGACGCGGCTCCTGGGTCGCCCGGGCGACGTTGAGGCCTACGTGTGCTTCAAGTGCCACACGTCGGCTTCTGGACGCCCCGCTGCGGCGACATCAGGAGGGGTTCCCTACACCTCCACCGACCTGGCGGCAGAGTTCAACCCGAACAACCAGAGCTTCCACAATGTCCTTGGTCTTTCGAAGGGGATGAAGGACTCGTTCCTGGTGGACGGGACAACCTACACCTGGACGTTGCCCCCGGATGCGAGCTTCCTCAAGCCAGGATGGACCCGCAACTCGGCTGTGACGTGCTCGGACTGCCATACCTCAGGTGCGATGTCGTCGGCGAAGGGGCCGCACGGCTCGAGCGTGCGCTTCCTCATCGATCCGGCGTATCCTGCGGACTATCGCCAAGCCTCACTCGACTGGCGCGAGCCGGACAACGTGTGGCCAACGGGCCAGGTTATCTGCACCAAGTGCCACGTGTTCAGCCCCACCCAGAACGATGCACACGGCGCGCGTGCGCTCGCGCAGGGAGCCGGCAACAAGATCCACACGCGCGAGTACGATGACACGATGAAGTGCACGTCCTGTCACATCGCGATTCCGCATGGCTGGAAGCGCCCGAGGCTTCTCATCAACTCGAGTGACCCGGCAGCTTATCGAAGCCCTTACGCGAGGGGACCGCTCAAGAACATCAAGCTGCGAAACCGGACACCGAACGACTGGCCGGCAAGTGACTGTGCTGGTTGCGGCAGTTGGCCCCACCCCGATCTTGGTCCGGTGTGGCCGTAGGCAACACCCTGGTGTTCAGATCACGCGAAGGCCGCCTCTTGGGGCGGCCTTCTGCGTTCGGGGCGAAACCGAAACAACTCCGAAACATTGACCGTGTATCTTGCTGCCCACGACGTATGAATAACGTCACCGGCGGGCACGCCTGACAGGCGTGCCGGGAAAGGGAGGTCACACGTATGCCGATGTCATTCGACAAGGACTATGTCCTCAAGACCGTCGAGGAGCGCGACGTCAAGTTCATCCGCTTCTGGTTCACGGACGTGCTCGGCGTTCTGAAGTCGTTCGCCGTCACCGACAGCGAGCTCGAAGGTGCGTTCGAGGAGGGCATGGGCTTCGACGGATCCTCGATCGACGGCTTCACCCGCATCCAGGAGTCCGACATGGTCGCGTTCCCTGATGCTTCCACGTTCCAGATCCTTCCGTGGCGTCCGTCCGAGCAGGGCGTCGGCCGCATCTTCGCCGACATCACTACGCCCGACGGCCAGCCGTTCGATGGTGACCCTCGCTATGCTCTCAAGCGCATGCTCAAGAAGGCCGGGGACATGGGCTACACCATGTACGTCGGTCCTGAGCTCGAGTTCTTCTACTTCGCAGATGACGAAGGCACCCAGATCATCGACAAGGGTGGCTACTTCGACCTCACTCCGCTCGACATCGCGAGCGACCTGCGTCGCGAGACCGTGCTGACCCTCGAGAAGATGGGCATCCCGGTCGAGTACTCGCACCACGAGGTCGCCCCGTCGCAGCACGAGATCGACCTGCGCTACCAGGAGGCGCTCACCATGGCCGACGCGGTCATGACGTACCGCCTCGTGGTCAAGGAAGTCGCCATGGCCAACGGCGTGTATGCCACGTTCATGCCCAAGCCCATCGCCGGCATCAACGGTTCAGGCATGCACACCCATCAGTCGCTCTTCACCAAGGATGGCAACGCGTTCTACGACGCATCCAAGCCGGGATTCCTGAGCGACACCTGCCGCCACTACATCGCCGGTCTGCTGAAGTACGCTCCTGAGTTCTGTGCCATCACCAACCCGCTCGTGAACTCGTACAAGCGACTGGTTCCTGGCTACGAGGCTCCCGTGTACGTTTCATGGGCGCAGGCCAACCGCTCCGCGATGGTTCGCGTGCCGCTCTACAAGCCCGGCAAGGAGGCCGCAACCCGCATCGAGCTCCGTTCGCCGGACCCCTCGTGCAACCCGTACCTCGCCTTCGCCGTCATGCTGGGCGCCGGTCTGAAGGGCATCGAGGAGAAGCTCGAGCTCATGCCTGAAGCCACCAACGACATCTTCGAGATGACGCCGGCCGAGCTCGAGGCCGCTGGCATCAAGACCCTGCCGCGTAACCTCGGCGAGGCCATTGAGTGGTTCGAGAAGTCAGAGGCGATGAAGGAGATCCTCGGCGAGCATATCCACACGTTCTACGCCAAGAACAAGAAGGCCGAGTGGACCGACTACATCAAGGACGTCTCTCAGTGGGAGCTGGATCGCTACCTGAGCGTGATCTAGCCCGCGAAACGCAAGCGATAGACGGCAACGACGCCGGGCGGGGAAGCTCTCCGCCCGGCGTCTTGTTCCACAAGATTGCGACGGGAGCGCTAGAATCGTGCACATGCGACACGTGCTCATAGTCTCAGATGACGACCTCTCGCGGGCTTGGATCCGCTCGCCGCTCGACGGCCTGGATGTGGTGATCGTCGAGTGCGGCTTGGCCGAACTTCCCCGGCGCGCCCTCGACGGAAACGTCGAGCTGGTGATACTGGACGGCGGCAGGAGCCCGGAGGCCCTGACTCACGCCGTCGAGAATGCGGCGTCCGGCGGCGCTGAGGTCAAGCTCCTCGTGGTGGTTGAGAGTGAGGCGCTCTCCAGCATGAGGCTTCCCGTGCAGATGCCCAGTGACTTTCTCGTTCGCGGAAGCTCATCTGAGGAACTGGCCGTGCGGGTTCGCAACCTGCTGTGGCCCGGTGAAGAGGTTGCGCGTCAGGAGCTCATCCGCGTCGAGAACCTGACGCTTAATCTGGCCACGTATCAGGCGCACATCGATGGTCAACCCATCGATTTCACCTACCTCGAGTACGCGCTGTTCGCCTTTCTGCTCACCCATCCCGGACGTACGTATTCGCGTGAGGTCCTGCTACGTCGGGTGTGGGGAAGTGACTACTACGGGGGCTCTCGTACGGTCGACGTCCACATTCGACGCATCCGCGCGAAGCTGGGCGCTGAGTTGTCGCGCCGTCTCGACACCGTGCGCAACGTGGGCTACCTCTGGAACGCGTAGTGCGCCAGACGCGCTAGCCCTTCTCGCCCAAGAAGTAGTACGAGCGCGCTGACGTGGGCACACAGGTGCCCGATACCCCCCGCTGTGCCAGATAGGTGCACAGGTCTGCGGGCCGGAAGAAGGCCGCTGGTTCGCCCAGCACGCGCTCTGCCCACACGATGAACCGGATCGCGTCAGGGTCGTAGTCGAGGATGAAGAGCGCCCCGCCCGGCCTCAGCACGCGAGCGATCTGGGCAACGGCGCCGTCCTGATCGCGGAAGTGATGGAACGCGTCTGAGACCACTGCCAGGTCGAACGAGCCGTCGGGAAACGGCAGCGACTCGGCGACCCCCACGAGGCCTGTGACGCGTTCGTGCTGGGGAAGGTAGCGCAGCATCTCGGGCGCAGGGTCGAGCACGGTGACCGTCGCAGGCAGCGCATCGGCCAGCCGGACGGCCAGCGCCCCGGTGCCCCCACCAAGGTCAAGCAGCCGCGCTTCCTGGCCGGCGTACGGGCGCAGGAGATCTGCGATCTCGGAGATGTGATCTTCGCTCCAGCGATTGGCGAAGCGGTGGAACACCGGGGCGGCCCAGTTGAAGAACCCCATCGCGCCTCCGTGTCGGGTGGCTCGGGTACACTCGGAAGTGCGGGTCACCTCGCACTGAATCGGTATCTTCCCGAAAGGCGTCACATGCCCCAGCGCACCATTGCCGTGATCGATGGCAACAGCCTGCTCCATCGCGCCTTCCACGCATTGCCCGAGACGATGACGGCGCCCGACGGGCGGCCCACCAATGCCGCATTCGGATTCCTCTCGATGCTTCTGAAGCTGATCGCAGACGTTCGACCGGATGGCGTCGTCGTGGCCTTCGACCGGGGCAAGCCGGCCTTTCGAACGGAGGCGCTTGCACAGTACAAGGTGCATCGCCCGCCGACCGCCGAGGCGCTTCGCGCGCAGTTCCCCATGGTCAAGACGCTCATCGAAGCACTCGACGTTCCCATCGTCGAGATCGAGGGCTGGGAGGGCGACGATATCCTCGGTACGCTCGCCAGCAGGGGAGACGCTAGCGGGCTGCGCATGCTGCTCGTGACCGGTGATCGCGACGCTTTTCAGCTGGTCGGAGAGAACGTGCGCGTCGTGACCACGCGCAAGGGGATCACCGACATCGCCATCCTCGGTCCCGATGATGTGTTCGAGCGCTATGGGGTTACCGCGGCGCAGGTGCCCGACTACTTGGGCCTGAAGGGCGATACCAGCGACAACATCCCCGGGGTGCCCGGGGTCGGCGAGAAGACCGCCTCCAAGCTGCTCCAAGAGCACGGGACCCTCGACGCGGTGCTCGACGCTGCCCGGCAGGGGCTGGTGCCCGGCAAGGTGGGCGCCAATCTCGTCGAGTTCGAGAGCGCGGCACGGGCAAGTCGGACGGTCGCCACCATCGCGTGCGATGTGCCCATCGAGCTCGACCTCGAAGCCGTGACGTTCGGCCAGTTCGATTCTGTGCGTGTCGCCGAGGCGTTCGGCGCCCTGCGGTTCACCTCGCTGCTGGAACGCGCGATGGCTCTGCGTGGCGCCGGCGCGCCGAGCGACGGGATCTTGGTGGGTGACGTACCGGGAGCAGGCGCCGCCATCGAAACCGCCGCCGCCGAACCGAGCAGGTCCTCCCCCTGCCTGACCGGCTCGGAGGCCACGTCGCGGCTGGACGAGTGGCTCGCGGCGCCGGACGCAACGAGACTCGGCGTCGCCTTCGGACAGGCGTGCGAGACGCTCTTCGACGATCAGCGGGACCTCGCTATCGCGGGACCGGCTGATGTCGCGATCGTAAGTGGTGACGCTGCGCAGGGCACGTTGGCAGAGCTGTTCTCCCGGGCACGGGTGGCTACGTCCGACGCTAAGGCGCTGATTCACGAGATCTGCCCCGCCGACGAGTCACAGCCGTGCGATCACGCGGGGCTCGACGTCGACCCCGCGCGCCTGTTCGACGTCGGCATCGCGGCGTACCTACTCGAGTCGAACCGTTCGGACTACGGCCTCGCCAGTCTGTCAGCCGACTACCTGAACAGGCCGATTCCTGCGACGACGCAGGAGTATCCCGATGCTGCCGCGGCTGCTCGCGCCTCGGTTGACCTGGCCGATGAGCTGGAGCTCAGGCTTGAGGCGGATGGTTCGCTCGAAGTGCTGCGGCGGATCGAGTTGCCGCTGGTACCGGTTCTGGCGCGTATGGAGCGCACCGGAGTCGGGCTGGATACCGCGGTGTTGGAGCGGCTCGCCGTCGAGGCGCGCGAGAGTACAGCCGCCTTGCGCGACGAGATCCACACGCTGGCGGGAGGAGAGTTCCTCATCGACTCACCCAAGCAGCTGGCCGAAGTCCTCTTCGACCGGCTGGGGCTGCCCACGCAGAAGAAGACCAAGACCGGGTACTCGACGGATGCGAGCGTTCTGGCCACCCTCGCACCACTGCACCCCATTGCGCAGAAGGTCGTGGCCTACCGCGAACTCACGAAGCTGACGAGCACCTACCTCGAGGCGCTTCCGCGGATGCTCGGAGGTGACGGACGTCTGCACACGAGCTTCAACCAGACCGTCGCTGCGACCGGGCGCCTGTCATCGAGCAATCCGAACCTGCAGAACATCCCGGTGCGAACCGAACTCGGCCGAAAGATCCGTGCCGCATTCGTCCCGGCGGCCGAAGACGATGTCATGGTGAGCGCTGACTACAGCCAGATCGAGCTGAGGATCCTCGCGCATCTGTCAGAAGACGAAGGCCTGATCGAGGCGTTCACCAGTGGTGCGGACTTCCATGCCGCCACCGCCGCGCGCGTCTTCGGGGTGGATGTCGGAGCGGTCGAGCCGGGGATGCGCGCGCGGGCCAAGGCCGTCAACTTCGGTATCGTCTACGGTCAGACGGCTCACGGGCTCGCTGACTCGCTCAAGATCGGCAACGCAGAGGCCCAAGCGATGATCGACAGGTACTACGCGGCCTACCCCCGCGTTCGGCTCTACCTCGATGAGACCGTCGCTTCCGCGCACCGTGACGGGTTCGCGGTGACCATGTTCGGTCGCAAGCGGCGAATTCCCGAGTTGCTCTCGTCGAACTACAACGTGCGCTCCTTCGGCGAGCGGACCGCCATGAACCACCCGATGCAAGGCAGCGCGGCCGACGTGATGAAGCTCGCCATGCTCGAGGTGGACCGCCGACTGCGAACGGAAGGGCTGGCCAGCCGCATGGTGTTGCAGGTGCACGACGAGCTCGTCTTCGAGGCTCCGCTCTGCGAGGTCGAGCGGCTGACGCTACTCGTGCGAGAGGCGATGAGCGGGGTCGCCGATCTGGCGGTTCCGCTTGACGTGAGTGTCGCGAGCGGCGCTGACTGGGCATCCGCCAAGTGACGATCGACCGATTGCGCTGCTTCGTAGTCGGGTCTTGATTCCCCCGTGTGAGCGAGTAGGATGTGTGATGTACATCACACTACGGAGGTTCAGTTCATGCTTGCAGAAGCAGTTTCGATGGTCCAGATCGGGCATCTTTCTCTGTTCGTCGCAGGACTCGCGTGCTTGTTCTGGGCTGGCCCCGTCTTCGTCGCTTCGTGTGGCACGCGTCAGACCCTGCGCACGCTCCGCCCGCGTCAGGTCTGGGACTATCAGCGGGGTTACGCCGCCCTTGTGCGAGGCACCCGCGTCCTGATGGTCGCGTCCGCGTTGGCGGTGTTCGTGTGGGTGGTCTTCTAGGGCCGTAGGTGCCGCAGCGCACCCTCGTTGCGCGCGGTCACGTGACCGGCACACGAAGGTCTGCTCTCGGCTATGGCTACACCCGGACGCGTGGCTCTGGCGCTCGAGCTTCCAAGAAGCTATAGTTATCAGTCGGTGCGCCAGAATCCGCTGGCGCCGTGACACTGTAGGCCCCCGAGGACATGTAGGCACCTGTAGGCGACGGACTACTACGTAGGCGACGACTCTGTAGGCGACGGACATGAACGCTGGGGCCCCGTGTTTGGAAGGGGTCCACGAAGTGAGCGACCAAGAGCAGCAAGGCACCATCATCGAGCTGACGGATTACACCGACGAAGAGATGAACGCACTCATCGACGGTACGTTGACCGAGTTTGATGATGGCGATCTGGTGAACGGCAAGGTCGTTCGCGTCGAGCGCGACGAAGTCCTGCTCGACATCGGCTACAAGTCCGAAGGCGTCATCCCCGCCCGCGAGTTGTCCATCCGCAAGGATGCCAGTCCGTCAGAGATCGTGTCGGTCGGCGACGAGATCGAGGCCTTGGTTCTCCAGAAGGAGGACAAGGACGGGCGGCTCATCCTCTCCAAGAAGCGCGCCGAATACGAGCGCTCCTGGCATAAGGTCGAGGAGATGTTCGAGTCCGGCGAAGACGTCGAGGGCGAAGTCATCGAGGTCGTCAAGGGCGGTCTCATCATCGATATCGGTCTGCGCGGCTTCCTGCCTGCCTCGCTCGTCGACCTTCGCCGCGTCAAGGATCTCTCTACCTATCTCGGTAGCCGCCTTGAGGCCAGAGTCATAGAGATGGACCGCAACCGCAACAACGTCGTCCTTTCGCGCCGCGTGGTGCTGGAAGAGGGCCGCAAGCACGAGCGCGCCGAGATTCTCGGCAAGCTCCAGAAGGGCATGATCCTGCCCGGTACCGTTTCGAGCATCGTGGACTTCGGTGCGTTCGTCGATCTCGGCGGCATCGACGGCCTCGTGCACATCTCCGAGCTGTCCTGGAGCCACGTCAATCACCCCTCCGAGGTCGTCAAAGTCGGCGACCCGGTCAACGTGCAGGTGCTCGACGTCGACCTCTCGCGTGAGCGCATCTCGCTCGGCCTGAAGCAGACGACCGAGGATCCCTGGAAGCAGCTTGTACAGAACTACCCGATCGGTTCGATCATCGAGGGCACCGTGACCAAGCTCGTGCCGTTCGGCGCCTTCGTCGAGTTGGGTGACGGCATCGAGGGTCTGGTACACATCTCGGAGATGGCCAAGGGCCACGTCGAGACGCCCGACCAGGTGGCGAACGTGGGGCAGAAGGTCCACGTCAAGGTCATGGACGTCGACACCGAGCGCCGCCGTATCTCGCTTTCAATGCGCTCGGCCGCCGAGACTCTTGGTATCGAGATCGAGATCACCGGAGCCACCGAGCCCGAGGAGGGCGAGGACGGCCAGGACGCTTCTGAAGGTGCGGTGGCAGTCCTCGACACTGATGGCGACGGCGAGGCCGACACGGTCGTTGCGGTTCTCGACACCGACGGTGACGGCGACCCCGATACTATGGTGACCCTTGCCGATACGACCGGTGACGGCCAGATTGACACGATGATCGCGGTCCTCGACACCGACGGCGACGGCGAGCCTGACACGATGGTGACTTCAACGGATCTTGATGGTGACGGCGAGCCCGACATCGTCGAGATCGTGACCATCAGCGACACCGATGGCGACGGCGAGCCTGACATGATCGTCACCTCGGTCGACCTTGACGCTGACGGCGAAGTCGATCTGATCGAGGTCGTAGCCGCTGTGGACACCGACGGCGACGGCGAGGTCGATTCGGTCGTCGAGATCATCGCGACCGCCGACGAGGAGCCCGCCGACGAGCCCGAGGCTGAAGAGGAGCCTGCTGCCGAGGTCGAAGACGAGCCCGCCTCGAAGTAGGCGACACTCCCTATAGCGCCATGACGAAGGGCCCGGATCCAGGCACAGCGCCGATCCGGGCCCTTCTGTTGTCATTGGGGATTCGACCGCTTCTGGGTGCGACCGGGCGAAGCGTGCAACTCGGGCCTGTGTGTGGTACCCACTACCTATGAACGTAATCGCTCTGACAGGCGGTATCGGGTCGGGCAAGTCGACGGCTGCGGAGTACTTCAGTTCGCGTGGCGCGGTCGTCGTGAGCCTCGACGAGGTGGCCCGCAACACCCTCACGCCGGGGTCCGCTGCGTTGGCTGCAGTCGTCGCCGCGTTCGGCGAAGGCGTCCTCAGCGCTGACGGTACCCTCGATCGTGACGCTCTGGCTCGCCGGTCATTCTCGAGTCGGCAGGCCGCCGAACGCCTGAACGCCATCGTGCATCCCGCTGTGGCTCGCGAGGTCGGCCCGGCCCTCAGAGAGCTCGATATGCTGCCGATGAGGCCCGAGGTCGTCGTCATCGAGGTCCCGCTCATCGTCGAGGCGCCGGTGTTCGCCGAACTCGCGGACCTGGTTGTGGCCATCGAAGCGCCCGAGGAGATGCGCATCGCTCGGGTCGTGTCTCGCGGGATGAAAGAACCGGATGCGCGGGCCCGTTTGGCGTGTCAGGCGACCGATGCCCAGCGCGCTGAGCTTGCAGACGACGTGATAGTCAATGCGACGACGATTCGTGACTTCCTGAGCGAGCTCGAGCGCTACTGGAACACGCGAGCGGTGCCTATCGCCAGTATCGAATGATCAGGTTGAGCACCAGTGTGAGCAGAAGCGACAGGATGATCGACGCGGTGATCGGCACGAAGCAGCTCCAGTTCTCGCCGTTGAGCTGCAGGTTCCCCGGAAGCCGCCCAAGTCCGAGCCGCGCGCCGAAGTAGAAGAGCGCACCGAGCCCGGCCAGCGCCAACCCGGCGAGAACCATGAGCAGGCCCATCTGGCTCATCGGGTCGACCGGTTGCCGATCCATTCCCCGTCCCTTCTGCGAGAAGCCGTCCCCACACGTAGAGGCGATTCCCTTGCCCGGTTCACGTGCATCATCACGCAACCTGTGGTACCCCTTGACTATGCCTGCATTCAACCACAGAGAAAAGGGCCGCGCGGACGCGCTTGCCACGACACGCTGGGTGATACTGGGCGTGATCGGCCTGCTCGCCCTGGTGACGCTCCTCTTCTTGCGAGGACCTGAACCGTGGCAGCGTCGGTACTATCAGTTGGATCATCGTGAGGCGATCGCCGCGGCATCAGCTCGCCACAAGGTGAGCCCGTTCCTGATCGCGGCGGTCGTCGAGGCCGAAAGCGACTGGGACCCGAGCGCACAGTCTGCCGTGGGCGCGGTGGGCCTGATGCAGGTGATGCCTTCGACGGCGGCCGAGCTCGCCCAAAGGGGCGTGGTCGACGAGGCTCGGTTCTCGCCCGATGATCTGGAAGACCCGGCAACCAACCTCGAGTATGGCAGCGCCTACCTTCGTTACCTCATCGAGCGCTACCATGAGATAGAGCCAGCGCTGGCGGCCTACAACGCGGGGCTCGCCAACGCCGACGTGTGGGCGAAGGGCGGCGGCGACATCCGAGAGCGAATCGAGTTCCCCGCAACGCGGCACTTCGTTCTGAAGGTTTCGCGCGCCAAGGATCGCTACGAGGCCCTGTACCCCGAGGCGTTCGAAGGGTGGAAGCCAGGTGAGTGATGAGAAGAGGGCCGACCTGCCGTCGACCCAAGGGCTGACGAAACCCTTTCGCGTCGTCTCGCCGTTCGAGCCAGCCGGTGACCAGCCCAACGCCATCGCTGAGCTCGAGGAGGGTCTCGGCCAGGGGCTGCGGCATCAGACGCTTCTTGGGGTGACCGGCTCGGGCAAGACCTTCACCATGGCCAAGGTCATCGAAGGGGTGCAACGGCCCACACTCGTGATGGCGCCCAACAAGACGCTGGCCGCCCAGTTGGCGAGCGAGCTCAAGGAGTTCTTGCCGGACAACGCGGTCGTGTACTTCGTGAGCTACTACGACTACTACCAGCCGGAAGCGTACGTGCCCACGACCGACACGTTCATCGAGAAGGATTCGTCGATCAACGCCGAGGTCGAAAAGTTGCGTCACGCCGCGACGGCGGCGCTGCTTTCACGCCGCGATGTGGTCGTCGTGGCAAGTGTCAGCTGCATCTACGGCATCGGATCGCCGGAGGACTACGCCGGCATGGCGGTCTTTCTCGACCTCGAGGTCGGTTACGACCGCGATCAGCTGATGCGCGACCTGATCGAGGTTCAGTACGACCGGAACGACTTCGATCTTGCGCGTGGCACGTTTCGCGTTCGGGGTGACGTCCTCGACGTGTTCCCGCCCTACGCCGACCATCCGGTGAGGGTGGAGTTCTTCGGTGACGAGATCGAGGGAATCAGCGAGGTCGACCAGACAACGGGCGAGGTGCTGAACAAGTTCAGCTCGGTGCCCATCTGGCCAGCCACGCACTACGTCACCGAGAAGCGCAAGCTCAGAAACGCACTCTCGACGATAGCTGAGGAGCTGCAGCTCCGCCTCGTGGAGCTCAAGGCCGGCGGCAAGCTGCTTGAGGCACAGCGCCTGGAGATGCGCGTGAACTACGATCTGGAGATGCTCGAGACGATGGGGTTCACGAGCGGCATAGAGAACTACTCCCGGCACCTCGATGGGCGCCAACCGGGCGAGCCTCCGAACACGCTGATCGACTACTTTCCCGACGACTTCTTGTGCATCATCGACGAGAGTCATGTCACCGTTCCGCAGATCCGGGGCATGCACGAGGGCGACCGCAGCCGCAAGCTCACCCTGGTGGAGCATGGTTTCCGGCTGCCGAGCGCCCTCGACAACCGCCCGTTGCGTTTCGACGAGTTCGAGCAGCGGGTGCCGCAGTGTGTCTACGTGTCGGCCACGCCCGGTGACTACGAGCTCAAGGTGAGCGAGCAGATCGTCGAGCAGATCATTCGGCCGACCGGGCTGATCGATCCAGAGGTCATCGTGCGCCCCGTCAAGGGTCAGGTGGACGATCTTGTGGGCGAGATAAAGGACCGGGTCGCGCGGGATGAGAGGGTCCTTGTCACGACGCTCACCAAGAAGATGTCTGAGGATCTCACGGACTACCTCTTCGAGCAGGGCGTGAAGGTCCGTTACCTCCATTCGGATATCGGCACGCTGGAGCGCGTCGACATCTTGCGCGAGCTCAGGCAGGGGGTCATCGATGTCGTCGTCGGTATCAACCTGTTGCGTGAGGGCCTTGACCTGCCGGAAGTCTCGCTCGTGGCGATTCTTGATGCCGACAAGGAGGGCTTCCTGCGCAACTTCCGCTCGCTCATCCAAACCATCGGGCGCGCTGCGCGCAACGTGTCCGGCCAGGTCATCATGTACGCCGATCGGGTCACCGATTCGATGCGGTTCGCCATCGACGAGACCAACCGGCGGCGTGAGATCCAGGTCGCCTACAACACCGAGCACGGGATCGAGCCGCAGACCATTCGCAAGGCGATAGCCGACATCGTGCAGTACGTCCGACAGGGCGAGTCGATGTCGACGAGTGCGGCAGAGGCAGCTCGCGAGCTGGGCAAGTTGCCCAAGGCAGAGGCGCTGCGCCTGCTGACCTCCATGGAGGACGAGATGGCAGCGGCCGCTCAGGCCCTCGATTTCGAACAGGCTGCGCGGCTGCGCGACCAGGTCGTCAAGTTGCGTGCCGAGATCGAGGGCACCGACACGGACGACGTGCTCGACCGGTTGAAGCAGGGAGCCCGCAAGGGAAGTGCGCACGGCGTTCGGAAGCGCCAGCGATAGCACCTGCGCTGCGTGCTACCCTGTATTCAGGTGAGCGAGCTCGGCGACGGAGGCTGACGCAGTGGATATGGCAGAGTTCCAGCGCGATTGGGCGCGGATCAAGAACGAGCACACACTGGACCGTGATGGTGCCAACAACTACGGCTGTTTCAACGTCGAGGCGTGCCGGAACTGCAACTACGTCTACAACTCGCGCAACTGCATCAACTGCCACAACTCGGACAGCATCATCGACTGCGTGCAGTGCATCGACTGTCGCGACTGTGCCTTCTGCGTCGGACTCAACGGCGCGCGTTTTCACATCCTGAACAAGGAGTACAGCGAAGAGACGTACTACGAGACGCTCCGTTCCTTGGGTATCGACTGGAACATACAGGCCTTCGATCCGCTTATGGACCAGTACGGCCTCGGAGGCTAGGTCCGCACGTGCAAGACCTCATCGCGATCGGTAGCGAACATGCGCTCGAGGCACGCCCGTGAGTAAGCGGCCCACGAATCAGGCGGTACTTGAGCCATGCGTGCAGGCACCGTGTCGCGCCGCGTGGCGCATCGCGGGTTTGGATTGACCCGACTGCGCGCGCACCGTGAGTGCGTCAGTTGCGCGGATCGAAGGCGTACTGTCGGCCGACCTCAACTTCGCAAGTGCGACGTTGCTCGTCGAGTACGATCCCGCGGCGGCGCCCCTTGCCCGCGTCGTGTCCGTGGTCGAATCCACGGGCCACGGCATCGCACCGCTTGATGACCAGGGCGAGACCAGTCCTGTGCCCGCGCGACCGTGGTTGGATCGCCACCTCGCCGGAGTAGCGGCACTCGGTAGTGGCGTCTTCTCGGCCGTGGGCGCGCTTCTTGGCGTGATGGGCGCCTCCGATCTGGCGTCGAGCATCGCGTTCGCGATCGCGATTCTTTTCGGTGGCCTGCTCATCTGGCGTCGTGCGGTGGTGTCACTCAGGGCACGCGTGCTCGACATGAACGTTCTCATGAGCGTCGCGGTCGTCGGCGCTGTTGCGCTGGGCGAGTGGGGCGAGGCGGCCACCGTGTTCTTCCTGTTCTGCGTCGGCGGCCTGCTCGAGTCGCGTTCCCTCGAGCGCACGCGGCGTTCGATTCGCGACCTCATGGACCTCTCGCCCGCGACCGCGCGCGTTCGTCGCGGCGAAGCACTCGTCCAGATCGGCGCCTCCGAAGTCATGATCGGTGAGACGGTGACGGTGCGTCCCGGCGAGCGCGTGCCGCTCGACGGTGACGTCGTGGCGGGATTCTCGGCGGTCGACGAATCGGCGATCACCGGGGAATCGATCCCCGCCGAGAAGACGCTGGGTGATCGCGTGTTCGGGGGGACCCTCAACACGAGCGGCCTCATCGAGGTGCGCGTGACCGCACTCGCGGCCGACTCGACCCTCGCGCGGATCGTCCACCTGGTCGAGGAGGCGCAGGCATCGCGTGCTCCCTCACAGCGATTCATCGATCGGTTCAGCCGCATCTACACGCCGACGGTGATCGTCCTTGCCGCGCTTGTCGCCGTGGTTCCGCCGCTGCTGGGTGCCATCGCAGGGATCGAGGGCATCTCGACGGCCGAGTGGGTCAACCGCGCCCTGGTCGTCCTGGTGGTGGCGTGCCCGTGTGCGCTCGTCATCTCGACCCCGGTGTCGATCGTCTCGGGCATCACGCGCGCCACGCGCGATGGCGTGCTCGTCAAGGGAGGCGTGTTCCTTGAGGCTGCGGCGAAGGTTCGCGCGGTGGCCTTCGACAAGACCGGCACCCTCACCGCCGGCGTTCCCGAGGTGCGTCGAGTCGTCGCATCAGGGCCTTTGGGTGAGGGTGGAGTACTGGCGGTGGCCGCAGCACTGGAGTTCAACTCCTCCCACCCGGTTGCGCGTGCGGTCGTCCGTGCCGCGCAGTCGAGGAACATCACCTGGAGCGAGGCCGGTGCCTTCACTGAGACTCCTGGCCTGGGGGTATCCGGTGTGGTGGACGGGGTTCACTACGCGATCTGTAGTCCGGTGCGCGCGCTTGAGATCGCGGAGCCGGAGGCCTCGACCGTCCAGACGGTAGCCGCTATAGAGGACGACGGAATGACCGTCCTCGTCGTAGTCGGAAGCCAGCGGATCGTAGGTCTGATCGCGGTTGCCGACACGGTGCGTCCCGAGGGTCGTGCTGCCGTCGAAGCGCTGCGCAGGGGCGGCATCGAGCACCTCGTGATGCTGACGGGAGACAACGACCGAGTAGCGCGCGCGGTGGCTGAGCACGCGGGGCTCAGCGAGTTTCGAGCACGACTCATGCCCGAAGACAAGACCGCCGCGGTCTCGGAGCTGGCGAACCGATACGGCACGGTCGCCATGGTCGGGGACGGCGTCAACGACGCGCCCGCACTGGCTGCGGCCACGATCGGTATCGCCATGGGTGCCGCCGGTAGTGATACGGCCCTCGAGACCGCCGATGTCGCCTTGATGCGCGACGATCTTTCGGCGCTACCCGGTTTCTTCGCACTCGGGCGCCGCACCATGCGCGTCATCGCACAGAACATCACGGCATCCATCCTGATCAAGGTGGTGTTCCTCGCGTTGGCGCTCACCGGGCAAGCCACACTGTGGATGGCGGTGTTCGCGGATACAGGCGTCGCGCTTCTGGTCATACTCAACGGGATGAGATTGCTGAGGCCGCTGCGCTAGAGCGCTTCCGCGTGGCGCGAGGGAAAGGACGAGGATGCCGAGCAACGAGGATTTCTTGCGCTTCATGGCGGCATGGGCCCTGGTGCATGAGACGGCAGACGAGGGCTGGAAGGCAGCGGTGGCTCGCGGCGAGTCGGACGAGGCCGGGTCATTGTCGTCAGGCCCTGAGGCGTTCGTTGACGGCCTGTCGGCCATGATCGCAGCTGAGAAGGATCGGATGAAGGCCGAGCTGTCCTCTGTCGACGCGGGTGCCGCTGGGTCGCGCGTGGAGGTAGGGGCGCAACTAGACGAGCTGCGTTTCGAGGTCGCCGAGCTCCGTGGGCGGATCGAATCGCTCCAGACGTCGCTCGATGCGGCGCTGGCGAGACGAGACTCCTAGTGCGCGGTTCCGGACACCGCCGATGAGCCGCACCTTCGTGATCGCGCGTACTCTCGGCGCTGCGGTGCTCGTAGGGTCACTCCACTTCGATCCCGCGCGGCGTCGCGCGGAGCGTGCTAGGCGACTGCGCGAGGGGCTCCAGCGCCTCGGGCCTGCGTTCATCAAACTCGGTCAGGTCATCTCGGTCAGACCGGATGTGTTCGGTCCCGAACTGGTCTTTGAGATGGAGCGGCTCCAGGATTCCGTTCCCGCGTGGCCGGCGCGCCAGATTCGGGACATCATCGAGGCCGACCTTGGAGCCCCGGTAGACCGTCTGTTCGCTGAGTTCGATGATCTGCCCGTCGCGAGTGCTTCGATCGCCCAGGTTCATCGAGCGGTGTTGGCCCAGCCGTACCGGCCCGTCGTGGGCGAAGAACTTCCGGCAGGCACGGTCCTCGCCATCAAGGTCGTTCGGCCGGGCGCCGAGGGTGCGATCCTGGCAGACATCGCTGCGGCCCGTCCGCTCGTCGCGCGGCTTTCTCGCCTTCGTGCGCTACGCCGCTACAACCTGCCGGCGTTGCTCGACGAGTTCGCTGCTTCACTGTGCTCGGAGTGCGACCTGCGCCAGGAGGCTCGCGTGGCGGACCGGTTCGCGTTCGACTTTCGTGACGATCCGCTCATGCTCGTGCCGCGCGTCGTGTGGCCACTGACTGCCCGCCGGGTGATGACGGCCGAGTTCGTCGACGGATGGCGATTGTCCGAACTCGATGAGGCGGCGCGTCGCGGGATTGACAGTCGGGCACTGGCGGTGCACGGGGCCAATGTGTTCTTGCGACAGGTGCTCGAGATCGGTCGGTTCCATGCAGACCTGCACCCGGCGAACCTGTTCGTGACCCCACAGGGCCGCATCTGCTATCTGGATTTCGGCATCATCGGGCGCACCGATCCGAGCCAGCGTGTCGCAATAGCGCAGGTCCTGGCCGCCACGGTCTACGGCGACGCCGACCGGGCGCTTCGGTACTCCGCCGAACTCGGACTGGTTGTGCCATCCGAGGCGCAGACGCGCGTGAAGCGGCGCGTGAGTGAGCTGATGGCTTCGACACTCTCCGCTCCGCCGCGCGACATTCGCGCCTTCGCCATCGGGTTCCTCGGCATCATGGCCGAGGAACGCGTCGCAGTGCCAGCGGGCTACGGATTGCTGATCAAAGCGCTCGTGACGGTCGAGGGTGTAGCTCGGGCGCTGCACCCGGATATCGACATCACCGAGGCCGCGAAGCCCTATGCGACGCGACTCATCGCGCGCGAGATGCTGCGTCCGGCCCGACTGGCGCAGCGGGTTCCGGATGCGATGCGGGCGGCACTACGCGTCCTCGCGGAGTGACGCCTGGTCCGGCCCCGCGCCGCACGAACGAGTGCCTACGGCTCCGGGAGTACCTCGTTAAGTGATCCGGTGCGGTACCCCTCCAGATCCAGGGCCGCGTAAGAGAACCCCGCGAGGCGACCCGCCGCACTGATCGCCTCGCGGGCGAGCCAGGCGGCCTCCATCTCGTCCGGCGCGACTTCGACGCGCGCGACGGTCCCGTGCGAGCGGACGCGAAACTGGCGCAGCCCCAGTCCTCGCAGCGCGTTCTCGGCGGCGGCGACCTGGGCGATTCCTGACTCGGTGATCGCCTCACCGTAGGGGAAGCGCGAGGCCAGGCATGCCATCGACGGCTTGTTCCCGTTAGGGAGTCCGAGTTCGCACGCTATCGAGCGGATGTCAGCTTTGGTCATGCCCACATCCTGCAAGGGGCTGATCACCCCTGACTCTGCAGCAGCACGGCTCCCCGGGCGGTGGTCCGCCAGGTCGTCGGCGTTGCTGCCGTCAGCGATGAACGCCAGACCGTGAGCGTCAGCGACGCCTCGGAGCAGTCCGAAGAGCTCGATCTTGCACCAGTAGCAGCGGTCGGGGGGGTTGGCTGTGAATCGCGCGTCTGCCAACTCCTGTGTCTCGACCTCGATGAGTGAGAGGCCCAGTACCCCGGCCAGTTCGCGTGCCGCCGCCGCTTCGCCTTCGGGAGAGACGTCTCCCACGGCGAGCACGCAACGGCAGCGGTCGCCGAGTGCCGCATGCGCGGCCACAGCGAGCAGCGTCGAGTCGACCCCGCCGGAGTAGGCGACGAGCAGACTCGGCAGGTGGGAGAGGCGCTGGAGCAGGGCCTCGTATCGCGTGAAATCCGTCATCAGGCTCCCGTAGGTCGAAGTAGCGTGAAGTATAGAGGGATGGAAGGCGCACCGGCAGGGTTCGCGGGAAGCACGGGGCGCTTGATGAGCCGATTTCGTGCTCGAATCTCGAGGCGTCGGGACCCCGGAGATCAGGGGCTAAGGGGTTAAGCGTGCTATCATTTGGCCCCAGTCGAGGCGTTCCTCAGTTGCGGTGCTATCTGGCTTGAATCGTGCTGCGAGCGCCTCACCGACAGCCGTGACTTGGAGTCGCACGTTGATGGTTCGCCTTCTGGCCCTGCGCGTCGTGCTGCTGACCGCGGCGTTCGTGGCGAGCGTTGCGGTCCCCCCCGCAGCTCTCGCCGAGCCGTTCGCGGTCGTCGGTGATGGCCTCGCGGACTCAGTCTATCGCGCGTACACGCCGAGTGGATGGCGCAGCGTGCTGTACCCCGTGGACTGGGCCCCGGGCTACGCGGATTCGGCAGGACGAGCCATGGCGGACTTTTCCTACGCCGGCTACAAGCGTGGTGAGCAGCCCATTCCCGTGGTGACGGGCCCTGCCTTCGTGGATGTGTCGCAGCCCCCCTACTCGCTTGAGAGCTCGGTGACGACCGACGTCACGTCGGTGATTCAGGCCGCCCTCGACGACGTCGGGGCGCGAGGAGGCGGCGTGGTCTACCTGCCGCCCGCCACGTATCGCGTGTCTGCTGCTGACGCCGCGAAAGCCGCACTGACGATTCGCTACAGCAATGTGGTGCTGCGAGGCGCCGGCCGCTCCCGCACGTTCCTCGTGAACACGACGAGCGCGATGCGGGGGAAGTCGGTGATTCTTGCCAGTCCGGCGCTGTCGGGCGGATGGCACGTTCCGCCCCCCGGGGCTCCGGCCAACCTCATAGGAGACTCACGTGCCGGTTCGAACGAGGTCATGGTCGACACCCCTCACGACTTCGCTCCCGGGAATCTGATCGTGATTCGAACCGAGGCTACTGCGCAGTGGGTCGCCGAACGCGGAAACCTGCGGAACTGGAACGCAGCAACGATGGATGCGACCACCTACCTTCGACGTGTCACCGGGCTCAAGGTGGGGGGAGTCCTCGTGCTTGATGCGCCGCTACGGACCGATGTGCTTGTGCGGGATCGGGGCACCATGGCCAACGTCTATCGCGCCCGGCCGCATCTGAGTGGAGTCGGCGTCGAAGACCTGTCCATCGGGATGCTCGAGTACCCGCAGTGGGGCAACATCGCCTACGACGTTCACGAGAGCGCTGTGGTGAAGTACCAGAATGTCGAGGACTCGTGGGTGCAGAGGGTCAGCACGTTCAAGCCTGCGGGCAACCGCCGGTCCCACCTCTTGTCGGAGGGGGTATGGATCGATAACAGCCGGCAGGTGACGGTGCGTGAGTGTATCGTCGCCTACCCGCAGTATCGCGGCGCCGGCAACGGGAATGGTTTCGTGATCCGGGGCAGCGACAATCTGCTCGAGGAGTGTGGAGCGGTTGAGGCGAGGCATGCCTACACCTTCGGAATGTGGCAGGCGACGGGTAACGTGATCCGCGACTCGGTGAGCGCCCGGCCGCTGCTCAAGACCGATTTCCACATGTGGTTCTCTGCGGTCAACCTGCTCGAGAAGCTGCTAATGGACGGCCACGGCGTGGATGCCACGTTCAGAAACGACGGAACCAACGCGATTCACGGGCACACAACCTCACAGTCGGTGCTGTGGAATCTCATAGGCGTGCGCAAGCCCACGTCGTGGTCGGCAGGACCACTCGTGGATACCGTTCAGTACGACTGGGGCGCAGCCGTCGGCACGAGTGGGGCGTATTCGTCGATATCGAATGACCCGTCACTCGATGCGCTGAACGCGGACTGGACGCTTGACTTGGTAGAGGGCCAAGGGCGGGGCGGCACGCTGGTTCCGCAGTCCCTCTACCGAGATCAGTTGCGTCGGCGAACGGGTGCGTCCGGCGG
Organism: Coriobacteriia bacterium; assembly: GCA_034370385.1. Lineage (NCBI taxonomy): Bacteria > Bacillati > Actinomycetota > Coriobacteriia > Coriobacteriia bacterium. The sequence continues at coordinate 133,235 of JAXMKZ010000059.1, read as the reverse complement.
CGACACGTACCTGGTCCGCGGGCGCGTCGTAGCGCCGCGCCACGGGTCTGCCCTTATCAAGGGGGGCTCCGTCGGCACCGCCGGCGTGCCGGGCGAGGTGCGTCTGGGCGCGGGGCGGGGGCTGCGTATGACCTTCAGTCTTGTCAGCACCGACCGAGTGAGCCGCGCCCGCCTCGTCCTGACGGGGCGGGTCGGCAAGCGTGCGGCTCGGCTCGTGGTCAGGGGTGTCGATCCATCGTCGGGCAAAACGGTGACACTCGCCTCCGCAGTCCGTACGCGCGCCATGGCCCCCGTGTGGGTCATCGACGTGACTCCCTACCTGCGCGAACGCCGTGTGGCTGGCGCGAGCTCGGTCGTCATCGATCTGACTGAGGAGCTGGGTGCAGGTTCCGAGATCGCGGTGCGCACGGAGTCATCGGCTCCTGCCACGCGGCCTCGGCTTGAGATCGAGACGGCACCGGGACCGGTCCTGACCGGGGCGGCGGTCGTTGAGTCGGGTTCGCCGGCCGCGGTGGCCGCAGTCGACGGGCGCTTGTCTACATCGTTTGCGGCCTCGCCCGGGCGGGGTCTTGTCATCGACCTGGGTGCACCGCGCACCGTTTCGGGGGTGGGAGCGGCCTTCGGTGGCGGGACCACGCGCTTCAGTTTCGCCGAGGTCGAGGTGTCGAGCGACGGCACGTCATGGATTCCCGTGTCCACGCTTATCGGTGGTGGCACAACCGATTCGATCGAGATCTTCGAGTGGGCGCAGCCCGTGAAGACCCGGTACCTGCGCTTCAGTGGACTGGGCACAACGTCGCTCACAACGCCTTCGACCACGTACCTGAGGGAAGTCGAAGTGTACGGCCGCTAGCCTTCCGGCGGTGACGCAGTCGGGTCCCATAGCTCGTCACCGGCGCCTGCCAGTGCGTTGGCGTATCGGGCTCCGGCGAACAGTGCGTCGGAGCAGCGGTTCATGAACGCCAGCACCTGCTCGTCCACGTCTTCAGTGGCCGCCAGCACCACGGTACGCCGCTCGGCCCGTCGGATGATGGCTCGGGCAAGGTGCAGTCGGGCTGACGCCTCACACCCGGCTTCGATCACGAAGTGCTCAAGGGGTCCGGTCTTCTCCTCGAAGCGATCTACCGCGCGTTCGAGAGCCGTGATGTCGTCTGCGGTGATCACCGGTGTGTGAGAACTGCGCGCGCTGGCGGGTGTGGCCAGTGAGCTCGAGCAGTTGAAGAGCTTCTGCTGGATGAAGTGCAATACGTCGTCGAGCCTGGCGTCGGTGACGCAGGCGCGAGCGAGTCCCACAGCGCTGTTCGCCTCGTCCACCGTTCCGTATGCTTCGACGCGTGCGCTGGACTTCGGGACCCGGCTCCCATCGACGAGCGAAGTCGTGCCTGCGTCACCTCGTCGTGTGTAGATGGTCATGCCGGCTCCCGTGCTCGCGCGTGTCGGATAAGCACAGTATGCCCGAGGCGCGCGCGATCGACGCACGGATCACAGCGCTGAGCGCAGTCTCATCGACAGGTGTCCCAGTACCCCTGGGTCGTCGACCGGTCCGCCGTCCTCGCCGACGACGTGGAAGGTGTCACGCACCATCCCACCGATCGTCTGTGCTCGTGCCCACCGGATGTCGAGGCCGGTCGCGTACACCGCATCGGCCAAGTCGTGCAGAAGACCCGGTCGGTCAGGCGCCTGGACGGTCACGGTGGTGTCCCATCCGCTCTGCTCTACGGTCACGCGTTGCCCGCCTACCGCCTTGGGCGGGTAGTGGCGTCGCCTCTCGGACAGGCGGGTGACGAGCTCAAGTCGATCCTTCAAGGCGGCATCCAGGAGGCGCTCAAGCGATGAGAACGTCTCAGTCGATACGGGGCGATCGGTCACCGACGTCACAACGAATGAGTCGAGTGCGACGCCCCCCGTGCCGCCATAGGCGTCGACGGAGAGGATGTCGAGCCCCGCAAGCGCCATGGCCCCCGCGATGCGCGCCAGAAGGCGAGGTCGGTCCCGTGCGATGACGGTGACCTGATGGGTTCCGTCCGCCGGTCCGGTAGAGACAGCGATACGCGACTGCTCGGCGCCAGCTTGCGCAGTGAGCCCGGCAACAAGGTGGGCGTCCCGTGCGATCTCCCGCGGCTCGCGGGACGCGAGGTAGCGCAGCGGGGCCGCTTCGACGAACGCGCGCTCAGCGTCCAGAGCGCCGGACATCGCCGTCAGGGCGGCGTCCCTGTGCTCAACCGCATGCGTCATCAGGCCCGCACCGTCGGCGTCGGGGGAGAGCGCCGCGTCTATGCGCGAGACCAGACGTGCGACAAGAGCAGCGGTCCACGGCGACCAGGTCGCTGTGCCCGTGGCTTTCGAATCGGCTGCCGTGAGCAGGTGGAGCGGCGCCACGAGCTCGCGGCGTCCCACGCGAGCAGCGCAGCGCAGTACGGTGTCCTCGTCATCGAGATCCTCGGTGAACGCGGTCTCAGCAAGGGCAAGATGCAGGGCCACGAGCTCGGCGGCTTCGTTGGCAGCCTGTTCGCCCAGTCCCAGCGCGAGGGCAGCGTCGCGCGCCACCGGAGCTCCTCGCACCGCATGCCCCGCGCCGCCATCCACCTTGCCCGCGTCGTGAACGAGGGCTGCGGCTTGCAGCGCGCGCGGGTCCTTGATCGCACCGAGAGAGGCGCTCAGCGCGTGATCGCCTGCTGTCGAGGTGACGCTCGCAGCGGTGGCAAGCGAATGTGCCCCGACGGTCAGACGATGCCCCAGACCGGGGCGGCGCAGCGCCATCAGTGTGGAGAAGCCGGGTACGAGGGGGTCGAGACGACCGGCTTGGGCGGCAAGCTCGAGCGCGGGCAGGGCGTCTTCGCCCTGATGGAGCAGGTCGAAGAGCGCAGGGGGGTGCATCGGCGCCAGATCGAGCGCCGGGTCGGTTGGGTTGCCTGCGACGCGGGCGCGCACCCGAGCAAGCATCAGAGCCGTCGTGCCCAGGGCAGCGTTCACGGCGTCCGCATCGTCTCGCATCGACTCGGCGATCTCGAAAGCGAACCAGTCCCCCGAGCCAAAGCGGTGGCCGAGCCAGCGCGCGACAGCGACCGTGTCGGCGGCTGCCGACAGCGCGCGGTACTCGTCGGGCGTCATCATGCCGTTTCCGACGAGGGCGCTCGGATCATGCTGCACGGTGCCTTCGAGCAACGCAGCCGTCCACGTCATCTCATCGAAGTCCCGCCTTCCGCCCGCGCCATCCTTCAGGTCCGGCTCGAGCAGATAGGGCGAGCCGGGACGGGTTCTCGTGCGGAGTGCGTCAAGAATCCGGTCCCGGTGTCTGCGTGCATCTGACGTGCACTGGGTGAGCCCGGCGTGCGCCCACGGTTGGTTCCCCGCGATGACGCGTGCAGTCAGACCGGCGGTGCAGGACTTGATATCCGCACGCATGCCCTTGAGCTGCTCTCGGGGAGAGCGCACCTGGTGACCCACCTTCAGGCCGGCATCCCACAGCGGGTAGAGGACCGCCTCGACGAAGGGCTTGATCTTCTTCTCGGGAGCGTCCGACATGACGAGGATGTCGAGGTCGCTGTGGGGCATCAGGGCACCCGAGCCCCATCCGCCGACTGCTACGACGGCCCATCTGGTGTCGAGGCGCGATGAAGCCGTACGGGCGAGATCCCGTACGGCTTCATCGGTCAAATCACTCAGCTGTCTCGCTGCGACGTTCCCCGGCTCAGCTGAGGCGATGAGCTCGTCGCGCTCCGAGACGAACCGCTTCATCTTTGAGGTCCCGTCCTACAGCGCTTCCGGTCCGCGCTCGCCGGTGCGGATACGCACAGCCGCATCGACGTCGATCGTGAAGATCTTCCCATCGCCGATCTTCTCGGTGCGAGCAGCCACGAGGATGGCCTGCTCGGCCGCGCTCGCGATGTCGTCATCGACAACGATCTCGATCTTGACCTTCGGCACGAAGTTGACGGTGTACTCGGCGCCACGATACACCTCGGTGTGGCCCTTCTGGCGCCCGTACCCGCGAACGTCGGTGACGGTCATGCCCGCGATACCGAGCGCGTTAAGTGCCTCCTTGACCTCGTCGAGCTTGTGCGGCTTGATGACCGCTTCGATCTTCTTCACGTCAGTTGCCTCCTTTTGGGCATCCTTGGTCGCACTAGGCGACGTTTTCCGTCACGACGAAGTCGGGATACGCACGGTTGCCGTGCTCGCCGATGTCCAGACCTTCACGTTCTTCTTCCTCGCTCACGCGAACACCAATCGTCGCGCGAATGGCGAGCCAGACTGCCAGCGAGATGGCGAAGACGAAGGCGCCGACCGCCAGCACACCGATCGCCTGCGCGCCGAGCAGCTCGAGCCCGCCGCCGAAGAACAGGCCGTTGCCGGTCGAGGCGCCGGTGATGCCGTCCTGGGCGAACAGGCCCACTGCCAACGTTCCGAAGATGCCGCCGAGGCCGTGAACGGCCAGCGCGCCCACCGGGTCGTCGAGCTTGAACTTGTCGAACATGAGAACGCCATACACGACCATACCACCGGCGATCGCGCCGATGATGAGTGAGCTGACCGTTCCGACGAACGCGCAGCCCGCGGTGATGCCCACGAGGCCGGCGAGCGCACCATTGATGGTCATGCCGATGTCCGGCTTGCCGAGCACGATCCAGGCGACGGCGGTGGCGGCAAGGGCGCCGGCAGCGGCAGCGAGGGTGGTCGTGACGATGATGTGCGAGATCGCGTCCGGGGCCGCAGCCATCGTCGAGCCCGGGTTGAAGCCGAACCAGCCGAACCACAGGATGAGGGCGCCGGTCATCGCTGAGGTCATGTTATGGCCCGGGAGGGCGTTGACCTTACCGTCCTTCGAGTACTTACCGATACGCGGGCCCAGGACGATGACGCCTGCCAAGGCCGCCCACGCGCCGACCGAGTGAACGACCGTCGATCCGGCGAAGTCCCAGAAGCCCAGCGAGGCGAGCCAGCCGCCGCCCCAGATCCAGTGACCGACGATCGGGTAGACGAACGCGACGAGGATGAACGAGAACACGATGAACGAACTGTACTTGATGCGCTCGGCCACCGCTCCTGAGACGATCGTGGCGGCGGTACCCGCGAACACCAGCTGGAAGAAGAACTTCGCCATCAGCGGCACGCCGGTCCAGCTCAGCGCTGAGTAGACGCCCTGGTAGGCGTCACCGGTCGCAGGACTGTTATCCGCGCCGCCCAGCGCGAACAGCCCCTGCAGACCCATGAAGGGGTTGCCGTCTCCGTACATCAGCCCGTAGCCGATCACGAAGAACGCGATCGTCGACACCGCGAAGACAACGAAGTTCTTCGAGATGATGTTGACGGTGTTCTTCGCTCGAGCGAAACCTGACTCGACGAGCGCGAATCCCAGGTTCATGAAGAACACCAGCATTCCGGCGATGAGCACCCAGACGGTGTCTAGGGCGACCTGCATTTCCATGAGTACCTCCTTGTTCCGATGAAAGATGAGGCCCCGAGATGCACCTCCACGAACAGCGTGGGAGCAAGTTGTTTCGTGGGCGTTTCGGGGAGGGGTCGTTCTGGTGAAAGCTCGGCGGCGTATCATTGCGCCACGCACACACAAGGTGACCATCGTGGAGAGGGAGTCAACATGAGCATGCGCAGGATGAGGACCGCGGTGCTGGTCGTGGCAGCGACGGCGCTGGCTTTGTCGACCACCGGCTGTCAGCGGTTGCAGGAGAGGGTCGCCGAAGAGGCGACCGAGGCCGCCGTAGAGAAGGCCACGGGCGGCAAGGCGGAGATCGAGGACGGCAGTGTCTCCATTGAGACTGAGGACGGCACGAAGCTTGAGGCAGGCACCAACAGGGTTCCGGATGATTTCCCGGACAACGTCCCTGTCGATGATGACATCAAGGTCGTGGCAAGCGCCTCGGCGCCTGACGGCAATCGGGGCACGGGGTACACGCTGTCTTACCTCACCAAGATCGACACGGCCAAGGCGATTGCCAAGTTCAAGGCGGGGCTTGTCAAAGAGAAGTGGAAGATCATGATGGAGAACGAGACCGAGGGTACCGCGTACCTGTCGGCCGAAACGAATGACCAGCAGATGAGCGCGACGATCGCGCCTGCGGGAGAGGATGCTGAGGACGGGTACAAGACACTCATCTCCATCGTGGCCGTGCCACGCATGGAGTAGCTCGCCGTCCGTCCCGTCTGGCCGACCTCGCGCATGAATCGATGACGCGTTGTGGCACCTGACCCCCGGAGCCCCCTGCGGGCCCGGGGGTCTATACTGGAGAATCGGCCGCACCCCAAGCGATGAACCAGGAGCGATTCGTGTCACTCGACCGCATCTCGATTCGTGGAGCTCGTGAACACAACCTCAAGGGCTTCGATCTCGACATTCCGCGCGACAAGCTTGTCGTCATCACCGGACTCTCCGGCTCCGGCAAGTCATCGCTGGCTTTTGACACCATCTACGCGGAAGGGCAACGACGCTACGTGGAGTCGCTCTCCGCGTACGCCCGCCAGTTCCTCGGGCAGATGAACAAGCCGGATGTCGACCACATCGAAGGGCTCTCGCCTGCGGTCTCGATCGACCAGAAGACCACGAGCAAGAACCCGCGCTCAACCGTGGGCACGGTGACCGAGATATACGACTACCTTCGCCTGCTGTTCGCGCGGATCGGGATTCCGCACTGTCCGGTATGCGGCAGGCCCATCGAGCGGCAGACGGCCGACCAGATCGTCGACCGCATCCTCGAGCTGCCCGCGGCCACCAAGTTCATGGTGCTTGCGCCCGTCGTCAAGGGCCGCAAGGGCGAGTACGGCAAACTGCTGGATGACCTGAAGCGCGAGGGCTTCACGCGGGTGCGCGTGGACCGTGAGATTCGCGGACTTGACGAGGAGATCCACCTCGACAAGAAGTTCAAGCACGACATCGATGTGGTCATCGACCGGCTGGTCATCAAGGACGACATGCGCACGCGGCTGGCCGATAGCGTCGAGACGGCGCTCAGGCTCGCCGAGGGAACGGTCGTCGTGGCGCTCGTCGATGGGGACGAGACCGCGTACTCCCAGGCGTTGGCCTGTCCGGTACACGGCATCTCGATGGATGAGCTCGCGCCGCGTGACTTCTCCTTCAACGGCCCCTATGGCGCCTGTCCGGACTGCAACGGTCTGGGCAGTCGGCTCGAGGCCGATCCGCAGCTGGTTGTCCCCGACGGGTCTCGCACGCTCGAAGAGGGCGCCATCAAGTTCTTCTTCAGCGGGATGCAGAACTACTATCCTGCGCTGGTTCGCGCCGCGGTCAAGCACCTCGGTTCGGACATGGACACGCCATGGAAGGACCTGCCTCGCGATGTGCAAGACGGGCTGCTGAACGGATTGGGCGACGCGCGCATCAAGGTCGAGTACGTCACGCGCGACGGGCGGGAGACGCACTGGTACTCCCGGTACGAAGGCGCCTTGAACGCGGTGATGCGCCGCTACGAGGAGACCGAGTCCGACGCAAGCCGGGACAAGCTCGAGGAGTACATGGCGGTGATTCCCTGCAAGACGTGCGGGGGCGCACGACTCAAGCCATCGATCCTGGCCGTCACCGTGGGCGGGCTCAACATCCACGACGTCACGATCATGGCTGCTCAGGACTCGCTTGCCTTCTTCGAAGCACTCGAACTGTCGGCACGCGACGAACAGATCGCCCGGCGGGTGGTCAAGGAGGTCGTCGAGCGGCTGCGGTTTCTCGTGGACGTGGGCCTCGACTATCTGACACTCGAACGTGGCACCGCATCGCTGTCCGGGGGCGAGGCGCAGCGCATCCGGCTTGCCACGCAGATCGGCGCGGGCCTCATGGGCGTGCTCTACATCCTCGACGAGCCGTCTATCGGTCTACACCAGCGCGACAACGCACGTCTCATCGCGACGATGGAGCGCCTGCGCGAGTTGGGCAACACGGTCATCGTCGTCGAGCACGACGAGGAGACCATCAGGGCAGCGGATTTCGTCATTGACATGGGGCCGGGGGCCGGAGAGCACGGCGGCGAGATCGTGTGCGTCGGTCCTCCGGCTGCGATTCTGGCGTGCGGTGAGTCATTGACCGCGGCGTACCTCTCCGGGCGGCGAGAGATCTCCGTTCCGGCCGAGCGGCGGCGGCCGGGTCGCGGAGCGGTACGCCTCACCGGTGCGACCGAGCACAACCTGAAGGACATCGACGTCGAGATCGAGATCGGCGCGCTCACGGTTGTCACCGGTGTGAGCGGTTCGGGGAAGTCGTCACTGATAGCCGACACGCTTGCCCCGGCGCTGGCCAACCGTGTCTACCGCACCCGCAAGCGTACCGGTGCGCATCGCGCTATCACGGGCCTCGAAGCTGTCGACAAGGTGATCGACATCGATCAGAGCCCCATCGGTCGTACGCCGCGCTCGAACCCCGCCACGTACACCGGCGTCTGGGATGACGTCCGAGCGCTCTTCGCCTCGACACCCGAGGCCAAGCTGCGCGGTTACTCGCAGGGGCGCTTCAGCTTCAACGTGGCCGGTGGTCGCTGTGACGCGTGCAAAGGCGACGGTCAGATCAAGATCGAGATGCACTTCCTCCCCGACGTCTACGTGCCCTGCGAGGTCTGCAAGGGCGCGCGCTACAACCGGGAGACCCTTCAGGTCACGTATCGCGGCAAGACGGTCACCGACATTCTCGATATGACCGTCGAGGAGGCGCTGCACTTCTTCGAGAACATCCCGCCCATCAGGCGCAAGCTGCAGACGCTCTACGACGTCGGACTGGGCTACATCCGTATGGGCCAGGCTGCCACGACCCTGTCCGGCGGGGAGGCGCAGCGCGTCAAGCTTGCAAGCGAGCTCCAGAAGCGATCGACGGGGCGCACGTTCTACATCCTCGACGAGCCCACGACCGGTCTTCACTTCGATGACGTGAGGCAGCTGCTCATCGTGTTGCAGCGTCTTGTCGACGGGGGCAACACCGTGCTCGTGATCGAGCACAACCTCGACATCATCAAGTGCGCTGACCGCATCATCGACCTTGGCCCCGAGGGGGGGCATCGCGGCGGAGAGATCGTCGTGGTGGGAACGCCCGAGCAGGTCGCCGCCCACCCGGCCAGTCACACCGGCAGGTTCTTGGCGCCGGTACTGGCGGGCAGGGGAGCGACGGCGGCTCCGGAGTTGGGCGAGGGCCACGGAATCAGCGGCGAGAAGCTGGCCGGGGTTTCAAAGAGCCCCGGTGGTCGCCCGAAGAAGACCGGCTAGACGTGGAGCGCCGCAGGTTCATCACGATATTCCTCGTCGTGTTCATGAATGTGTTCGGCTTCGGGATGATCTTGCCCCTGTTGCCGTACTATGCGGCCGAGTTCAACGCGGCCAACTGGACCATCGGCATGCTGGCGTCGTCGTACGCTCTGGCGAGCATCATCAGCAGCCCGCTGCTGGGCCGACTCTCCGACCGCTATGGCCGTCGTCCGCTCATGCTCGTGAGTATCGTGGGCACGATCGCGGGCTTTGTGGTCATCGGCGCCGCCAACGCGCTGTGGATGCTGTTTCTGGGGCGCATACTCGACGGCCTGACCGCGGGAAACATCACGGTGGCCCAGTCCTACATCGCCGACATCACTGACGACAAGAGCCGCGCCCGTGGTCTTGGGATCACCGGTGCAGCGTTCGGACTCGGATTCATCGTGGGACCTTCGGCGGGCGGGCTGCTGTCCGCGTGGGGCTACGGAACGGCTGCGTTCGTCGCTGCCGGGGTGTCTGTGCTCAACCTGATACTTGTTGCGGTGTGGCTGCCCGAGTCCCTCTCAGAGGAGCGCAAGGCGGTCTTGGCTGCTCAGCCCCGCGGTGGCGTGACGCTGTCAAGGCTCCTCGTTGCGCTCCGGCGTCCGCGGTTCGGTCCGGCACTCGTACTGCGCGCCGTGTTCTGGTTCGCGTTCGCCATCTTTCAGACCACCTTCTCGCTGTGGGCGCGGGACTCACTGGGTGCCTCTGCGCGCACGACAGGCCTGATACTCGGATACGTGGGCGTGCTTTCCTTGCTCGTCCAGCTGGTTGTCATCGGACCCCTGACCAAGCGGTTCGCTGAGGGCTCGATCGTCGTCGTGAGCTTGGCGGTCGCTGCAGTGTCACTGATGATCTGGGGCTTCACGCCCACGGTGGCGCTGGTGTTCGTGTCCCTCACGCCGCTGGGCATCGCGGTCGCCCTACAGAACACCACGGCATCGAGTCTGCTCTCGAAGTCGGTCAAGCCATGGGAGATCGGCGGGGCATTCGGTCTGTCCAACAGCCTCACCAGCGTGGGCAGCGTCGTGGCGCCGCTGCTGGGCACGACCTTGCTCACCTTCTCGGGATGGGCGCCCGGCCTTACTGCCGGCCTTATCGCCTTGGCGCTCGTGCCCTACGCGTACGCGATGTTCATGCGGGATGGGCCGACGGCTGACGTGGCGACAGCCCGTCCCGCGACCACCGGCCGGTAGGGCGCGGTATCATCGTGCGCATCATGACCTCGCCCACCATCCGACAGCAGGTCGAGAGCGTCCCCGACACCCCGGGCGTCTACCTGTGGAAGGACGATGCGGGCGCGGTGCTGTACGTGGGCAAGGCGAAGTCCCTGCGCAAACGCATGCGCCAGTACACGAGCGGCCAAGACGAGCGCGAGAAGATCCCGCTCATGATGGAGCAGGTGGCCAGCTACGACTACGTGGTGACGACGAACGAAGTCGAATCACTCATCCTCGAGAAGAACCTGATTCGCCAGTTCAATCCGCCGTACAACGTCGATTATCGAGACGACAAGAGCTACCCGTTCATCGCGCTCACGCTGGACGATCCGTACCCGGCCATCAAGTTCACGCGCGAGAAGCACAAACCGGGCACGCGCTACTTCGGCCCCTACACCGACTCGCGCGCTGCTCGCGAGACGATAGACACGGTGCGCCGGGTGGTCCCCATCTGCCGGGCTACCTGCGCCGAGTGGAAGCGGGTCACGTCTAAGGGTGGCGCTCCCATCGGGCGTGCCTGCTTCGACCACCACGTCGGACTGGGCCCAGGCCCCTGCGTCGGCGCCGTCTCGCACGAGGAGTACGCGGCCAACGTCGAGCGCGTGGTGCGATTTCTCGCCGGGAAACATGACGACCTTGAGGTGGAGCTGGAGCGGTTGATGGGCAATGCCGCGTCCCACCTCGATTACGAGGCCGCCGCGCGCCATCGCAACCGGCTTCAAGCCGTGCGTTCTTTGCGCGAACGGCAGACGGTCGTGAGCTCCCGGCCCCTCGATATGGATGTCATCGGGTTCTTTCGGGAGGAGACCGTGGCCGGCGTACACGTCTTCGTCGTGCGTCACGGGCGAGTCTTGTACGGCAACGAGTTCGTGCTCGACAAGGGGCTCGATGTGCCGATGACAGAGCTCGTCGCCGGCTTCCTGCTCCGCTACTACAGCGAAGTCACCGACATCCCGCGCGAGCTGGTGCTTCCCGAGTTACCCGAGGCGGCAGATGCGGTCGCGGAGTGGCTGTCGGAGACCCGCGGCGCACGGGTTCGGCTCACGGTCCCCCAGCGTGGCGAGAAGCACGACCTCCTCGCATTGGGCGAGCGCAACGCACAGCACACGCTCATGCGATTCAAGGTCCGCACGCGCTACGACGAGGAGCGTCTCAACGCCGCATTGCTGCAGCTGGAAAGCGCGCTGGCGCTTCCGGCGCCGCCTTTGAGAATCGAGGCGTACGACGTCTCGACGTTGCACGGGACTCATTCGGTCGCCTCGATGGTCGTCTTCGCCAACGGGCGTTCTGACTCGAAGAGCTATCGCCGCTTCAAGGTGCGGCTGGACACGGGCGAGGCCAACGACGTCGCCATGATGTCTGAGGTCTTGAAGCGGCGGTTCGCACCCGAGCGGATGGCTGACGGGCGCTTCGGCAGTCGGCCCGGTCTGGTGATCGTCGACGGAGGCAAGCCGCAACTGAGCGCCGCATCGGCGGCGCTGGCGTCACTCGGCCTGAGCGACATCCCGCTTGTGGGGCTCGCCAAGCGCGAGGAGGAGGTCTTCGTGACGTGGGCGGGGGAACCTGTCGTGCTCCCGTCCGGCTCGCCGTCACTGTTTCTCGTGAAGCGCATCCGCGACGAGGCTCACCGCTTCGCCATCGAGTACCACCGCTCGCTGCGCGGCAAGGCGATGACGGCAAGCGTGCTCGACGACGTTGAAGGTGTAGGTCCGAAGCGCAAGAAGGCGCTGCTGCGATATTTCGGTAGCGTCAAGAAGCTGCGCGAGGCCACGGTGGATGAGATCGCGGCGGTCCCCGGCGTGCCGCGTGACGTCGCCGAGGAGATCTTCGCGGTGGTGCAACAGGGGGCACCGACGCCGCGTCAGACGGCAGAGCCGCCCGCTGGAAGCGGCGCGTGAGGCGTCGCCGGAAGCCACTCAGAGTGTCGCGATGTATACGCATCGGTGGCGCTCGGCATGGCCGTCGCTAGACTATGGTCTTGAGCGTGATCGATACGACACGTAGGGAGCTCGGGGAGCATGGCTCGCACTTCGGCCGGCGCAGACATGACTGATGAGTCGCCGCGCACGCGCGTCGGCGCTCGGCAGCGCGCACCGAGACGTCCGCTGCGCATCGCAGCTTCGCTGCTGGTGGCGCTACTCGTGCTCGCGAGCGTCGCAGGAGGCGTAGCCTGGGCAGCGCTCTATCAGCCGGACCATGACATCGAGCCGGGGAGCGCTGTCGAGGTCGTGATCCCCAAGGGTGCGAGCACCGCTTCCATAGCCGAGATCCTGTCGCAGGCCGGCGTCATCCCGAATGCCCTCATGTTCCGGCTCGCCGCACGGGAGTCGTCGGCCGACGGCATACTCAAGGCGGGTGAGTACGCGCTTACCACCGGCATGGGCAACGAGGAGGTCATCTCGGTGCTCGCCAAGGGTCCCGAGATCGTCACCTACCGTGTCGTCATCCCTGAGGGCTTCACCGCTCGGCAGATCGCCGCGCGTTTCGCTGACAAGACCGGTGTCAGCAAGGACGAGCTCACCGAGCTGATGACGAAGGGCGCGCCGCGTTTTGCCGATGAGCATCCTTACGTGAAAGGCGCGTACAAGGACTCACTCGAGGGATATCTCTTTCCGGCGACGTACGAGATACGGGAAGGCACGTCAGCCGAGGGCATCGTCAACAAGATGCTCAATGCGTTCGATGCCAACATCGAGCAAGTCGACATGGCGTATGCGGAATCCAAGAACCTGACGGTCGCCGATGTGGTCAGCATCGCGTCGATCATTGAGCGCGAGGCGAGTATCGCCAAGGAGCGTCCACTGGTCGCTTCGGTCATCTACAACCGGCTGAAGCAGAAGATGCGGCTGCAACTGTGCGCGACTGTCCTCTACGAGCTGCCCGGCAAGAAGTCGCTCACGTACGAGGACCTGAAGCTTGACAGTCCCTACAACACCTACCTGTGCAGCGGCCTGCCGCCCGGCCCCATCGCCAACCCCGGGCTTGCATCGCTGAAGGCGGCAGCGCATCCTCCGAAGACGCAGTACCTGTACTACGTGCTGACGGGCAAGGACGGCTCCCAGACGTTCACGGAGACCTACGACGAGTTCCTGAAGGCGAAGAGAGGCGCGCCGTAGGTGCGTCTCCGGAGGGCGCCTGATCGTCCTTCGGCGTCGGGGCGGTTGTGAGACAATTGGTGTTCAGGACGTGGGGGCTTCCGCGCACCGCGGGCGACCGGTCGAGGAGCACGAGGAGGGGCGCGTGTCCGATCTCGAGCACGCTGCCGAACGCGCCGAACTTGAGCGCATCGACTTCCTCTTGAACGAACTCGCCCGTGCAGTCGAAAGGGGCGAGGTCCATCGCGCTTCCTACGACCTCATGGCGCCGCGCTATCTGGAGCGCCGAGCAGAGATCGTCGCGGCCCTGACGGGTGTTCCGCGTGTCGCGCGGGGAGCGCCGGTCTCAGGCGATACTCCGGGTGTGGCGGGCATGAAGGCGACCGGGACGCTCCATCCCGTGGCCACCCGCACCAAGCCTGCCCCGAAGCCGGTCGACTGGACCACGGTTCTGCTGTTCTTAGGCGCTTTCCTCGTGATCGTGGCGTCGGCGATCTTCTCAGTCGCGGCGTGGGGGCTGCTCGATACCGCCGCGAAGTTCGGATTCATGGCGGCGCTCACCGTGGGTTTCTACGTCGCCGGGTGGTGGGCCAGAACCCGGTTGAAGCTCGTGGTCGGCTCGACCGCCCTGACCGTCGTCGCCTCGGCGATGCTCTTGCTCGACGGATGGATTCTCATCGACGGCTACGATCTGTCGGGCCCGTGGCCGTGGGCCGTGCTCCTCCTCATCTGTTCGGTCGCGTATTGGTACACCGAGGCACGCATCGCGTCGCGATTCTTCGGCGTGATCGGGGCAGCGGCGCAGATCGCATGGTGGTGGTTGCTCGGTGCAGGGCTCGGGCTCCCCGAGCCGGCTCGGCTCGCGGGCTTGGCCGTCGTTGCGCTCCTCTGGCAGGTCGCGGCCGAACGGGGCAAGGGTCGTGCGGCCGTCGGCTCGCTGGCCACGGTCCTGCGGTGGGCGGCGCCGATCCTGTCCGCCGGTGCCGGAGTCGGGCTCCTCGTCGACCTTGCCTTGGTGGGCACGGCCGATGCGCTGACGGTGGCATCGGCGGCGGTCGTTTCGGCCGCCGGCGGGGTCGTGCTGTGGCGGGCTCTGCAAGGCCAAAGGGTTGCGGGATCGATCGCGGCCACCGCGATTCAGCTACCCCTGTTCGTTTCGTGTGTCGCCGCGGCGGATTCGGGGCATGCGTGGTGGATAGTCGCCGTGCTCGCACTTGCCGCGGTCGCCAACGACCTGCTCGGCCTGAGCGGCAAGGGGATCGCGTTCTCGATCGTCGGCTTGGTCGCCGAGGCCGCGGCCGTGCTCGAGGCCTGCCTGGTGCTTGAGGCGAGTCCGACTACGACGATAGTGGTGATGGCCGGTCTGGCGGCTCTGTGGTCGTTGGCTGCGAGGCTCCTTTCCGACCAGGAAGGGCAGACTCCAGCTCTCCGGGGGGCGACGGACACCGCGACCAGTTGTGATGTCGCGGCGTTCGTTCTACTCGTACTGGCCTCGGCGGCTCTACCCGTAGTGACTCTGTCCCTACCGGTGCCGTGGTTCGATATCTCACGCACCGAGGTTCTGGCCTACGTCGGCGTGCTGGCAGCATGGTGGGCCTCCGTTACCATCAGACCCTCGGCGGTCAGTGCCTTCGCGGGAGCGGTATTCTCGTTCGCAGCGCTTGCGGCGGTGGAGACGTGGTCATGGCCGACGCCGTCGGCCGCGCTGTTCGCGCTACCGCTCGTGGGGCTTGCGGGCGTGTGGCTCGCGTCGGGGCGGGTGCTTGAGCCGCGCTATGGCGTGGTGTGGGGCGTCGTCACCCGGGTAAGCGCGCGGGCCGCCCTTGCCGTCCTCGTGCTGGTGCCGGCGGTGCTTCCCGCGCACGAGCCGCAGCGGGTAGGGCCGTGGGGCGGCCCGTGGGATCCGGTTGTGCTGGCGGCCCTGGCTGCGGCCATTCTCTTGGCCGATGGCATCATGTCTCGAAGTCGCGCTTCTGCCGTTATGGCCGGCCCGGTTGCGGTGTTCGGGGGCTGGCTTGTCGGCCCGGCCGTCGTCGCTGGTTCGGGGGTCACGGTCGACCACTCGTTCGGGTCGCTGATCGCGGCCTCGGTCGGAGTCGCCCTGGCGGGTGGAGCATTCGCCGTGCGTCGCAGTCGTGCCGGATCGGTGGGGGCATGGATCGCCGTGTCGGCCACGGTTGCTGCGAGCGCGGCGGTCCTCCTGATGCTTGCCGACGGTGAAAGCGGTCGCGTCTTGGCCCTGTCGGCGCTGCTGGTAGCGGGTGCATGGTGCTTCTCGGGGGCGCTCTCCACCCAGTGGCTGACAGGTGGAGCCGGCGGTGCACTGATCGTCGGATCGATGGCACTGACGACGACCGCGTCTGAGTGGAGTGTCGTCGCGGCGTTCGGGGTGCTCGGGCTGGCGCTCGTCGGGCTGTCGTTCGTGCGCGGCTTCGGGCGGACGGGTCGCCTCGCGCATGTGGGCGCAGCTCAAGCAGTTGCCGGTGTGGGTGCCCTGGGCGTGGCGGTGATGATGCTTGAATCGGGAACGCATCCCCACGCGGTTGCGGTGTTGCTGCTTGCCGTAGGCGGCCTTACGGCGAGTGTGGCCCGCCGGTTCGAGCCCGGCTACTACGCGGCGGGATTCACGTTCGTCGTGGCGATCTGGCTCGAGACATCGATCGTGGGGGACTTCCGTGCCCCTGCCGCCCTGTACGCCCTTCCGCTTGCCGCATATCTCATGGCCAGTGGCTACCTCTACGTTCGGCTGAAGGCGGGGCGCGCGTTTCCGGATGCGCTCGATGCGGCTGCGGTCCTCGTAGGCGTGGGATACCCCCTCGTGATCGCGCTCCAGTCCGCTCCGGACCGAGCCTTGGCGGACTCGCTCGCTGCTGTCGTCATGGCACTGATCGCCCTAGGCGCGGGCATCGGTCTCAAGGTGCGCTGGTACCTGTTCGGTGGAGCTGCGGGGCTTGCGTCGATAGCGTTGTACCGGTCGTTCTCCGCTATCGCCGAATACTGGTGGCTCGTACTCGGCCTCATCGGCATCGCGATGCTCGTCATCGCGCTGACCTGGCAGAGGCAGCGCATCGTAGTCACTGAGGCGCGGGAGTCACTGCGACGCAGCTTCGAGGGATGGCGCTAGCCGTCGACGTCAGTGGGCGCGGGTATACTGACCGCACCGGCCATGCGCTGTCTCAAGGAGACCTGATGTGCGCCAAACGAGAATCTGAAGACCCGGAACCCTCGGCTGCCCCCGAGTTCGTAGTCATCACGGGTATGTCCGGGGCGGGACGCTCCGAGGCGATGCACACGTTCGAGGACCTCGGCTACTTCTGCATCGACAACCTGCCGCCCTCGTTCGTGCCGCAGCTGACCGATCTCGCCGCGCTTCCCGGAAGCAGAATCCACCGTCTCGCCGTCGTATCTGACGTTCGCGCTGCGGAGTTCTTCGACGAACTGGCCGGCGAACTCGATGCCCTGCACGACCGGGGGGTCGCACATCGTGTTCTGTTCCTCGAGGCCGACGATGCCACCCTGGTGAATCGATTCAAGGAAACGCGCAGGTTGCACCCGCTGTGCAGCGAGGCTTCGGGGCTTGCCGACGCCATCGCCGACGAACGCGAGGCGCTCGAGCCGATACGTGAGCGGGCCGATGTCGTGATTGACACGACCGGCTTGCGCCCCGCCGAACTGCGGCGACGTATTCGGGGGGAGTTCATCACCGAGCCGCTCGCTCACTCGCTGTCGGTGAGCGTGGCTTCGTTCGGCTTCAAGTACGGTTCGCCCACTGACGCCGATATCGTGATGGACGTTCGGTTCTTGCCCAATCCCTTCTACAACGCTGATCTCAGGCACCTGACCGGTCTCGATGAGCCGGTGAGGCAGTTCGTTCTGGGTCGGCCGGAGACCGCGGACTTCCTGCAGGCGTGGTTCACGCTGCTCGACCGGGTCATGCCGGGCTACCTTGCCGAAGGCAAGTCACACCTCGGGGTCGCCCTGGGGTGCACCGGCGGGCAGCACCGCTCCGTGGCACTTGCCGAGGCCACAGCCGCGCACCTGCGCAAGGGCGGATACCGCGTCACCGTGTCGCATCGGGATATCCCGCGCGAGCCGGAGGATCAGTGAGCGTCGGCACCGGCCGCGCGGCGGTCGCTATCGGTGGGGGCACCGGTCTGCCGCAGGTCCTGCGCAGCCTGGTCGATCTGGACTTCGCGACAAGCGCCATCGTCACCATGGCCGATGACGGAGGTTCGTCGGGTGTCTTGCGCCGTCAGCTGGGCATCCTTCCCCCGGGCGACGTGCGCAACTGTCTCGCTGCTCTGGCAAGCGACGAGGACTCCGCGATGGCGCGCGTGTTCCAGTATCGCTTCCCCGAGGGTGAGGGACTCGCCGGACACTCCCTGGGCAACCTGATCCTCGCAGCCCTGACCGACATAACCGGTGACTTCGCTGAGGCCGTGGTGGTGGCCAGCGGGTATCTGCACGCACGGGGGACGGTCTTGCCGTCCACGCTCCTGAACGTGGAACTCCACGGCATCGATCGCGCGGGGGTCGAGATCTCCGGCCAGGCGCTGCTCGCCGCGAACCCGACGGCTGTCGATCGGGTGTTTCTCGAGCCCGCCTCCCCGCCCGCGTATCCGCCGGCACTCGAGGCGATAGAAGATGCGGACGTAGTGGTGGTGGGTCCCGGGTCGCTCTACACCTCGGTGATTCCGAACCTGCTGGTTGCCGGCATCGCGGATGCCCTTCGTAGTTCGCACGCGCACCGGGCATACATCTGCAACGTTGCGAACCTTCGCGGCGAGACGAGCGGGCTTGACGCAGCCGATCACGTCGAGGCGCTGATGGCGCACGGGCTTGCGGGCGCGATCGATACCGTCATCGTCCATGCGGGTGCATGCGCCCCCGATGTGGTGTGCGATTATGACTACGATGTCGAGCCTGTCGTCGCAGGCTCGCGTCAAGTCGAGCGCATCGAGGCATTGGGGGTGCGCGCAGTCATGGCGGACCTGGCCGACCCGGGCGATCCGGCACGGCACGCGCGCGACGCACTCGCGCGCGTTCTTGAGGAGGTGCTTGCGTAAGTGTCGTTCACCGCAGAGGTGAAAGACGAACTCTCTCGCGTCGAGCCGCGTCGCTCGTGCTGCAGCAAGGCGCAGCTGGCGGCGCTGGTCCGTGTCGAGGGTACGCTGCATTTCTCCGGCTCTGAGCGCTATCGGCTCGAAGTCGCGACCGAAACCGCGCCGGTCGCGCGCAACGCCATCAAGTTGCTGCATGGGGTCTACGGCCTGAAGACCGAGCTCACCGTTCGCCGTAGCGTCCTGCACAAGACCAACAACTATCTGATCACGGTTCCCACGCAGCCCAAGCTGACGGCGGCTCTGGCCGACTTGGGAATCTTGGGCGAGCACGGGTTGTCCCAGGGCGTGGATCCTGCGCTCGTCAAGCGTGACTGCTGCGCGATCGCCTACCTCAGGGGAGCGTTTCTGGGCGGCGGGTTCGTGGCCGACCCCCACGGCGACTTCCATTTCGAACTCACCGCCGAATCCGAGGCCTTCGCGGAGGACCTCGTCACGCTGATGGCACGCTTCGACATCGAAGCCCGTGTGGCGAAACGCCGGGGTCTGTTCGCCGTGTATCTGAAGGGCGCGGAGCCCATCGTGACGTTCCTGGCGCTTGTCGGTGCGCACCGTGCGCTTCTGCGCACCGAGGATGTGCGCATCGTCAAGTCCATGCGCAACGACGTGAACCGACTCGTCAACGCCGAGATCGCCAATCAGGCGAAGACCACGGAGGCGGCACTTGGTCAGATCGAGGCAATTCGCGTTCTGGCTGCGACGCGTGGTCTGACGAGCTTGCCGCCGGCCTTGGCTGAGCTGGCCGAGCTGCGCCTCGCACACCCCGAGGTGTCCTTGCGAGAGCTCGGCGAGCTGGCGGAGCCGCCGCTGTCGAAATCGGCGGTATATCATAGGGTGCGTCGCATCGAGGAGCTTGCCGAAGAGCTCCAAGCGGGTCACGAAAGCGGCGACTGAGGTTTCGAGGGGTACGCCGCTGGGGCCACGGGTGCTCCGCGTGAAGTGAATGGGTATGCATTCAGGGCGGCCGCAACGGTGCGGTCGCGGGGATCACTAGGAGGAATCACACGTGACGATCAAAGTCGGTATCAACGGGTTCGGGCGCATCGGGCGTCTGGTGTTTCGTGCCATGGAGAACGATCCGGCAGTCGAGGTTGTAGCGGTCAACGACCTCACCGATGCCAAGACCCTCGCACATCTGCTCAAGTACGACTCGGTCCACGGCCGTTTCGACCACGACGTCGAAGTCGTCGATGACGGCTTCGTCGTTCACTCGAAGAACGCGATCGGCGAGTTGCTGGGACTCAAGCGGTCGGTCAGAGTCCTCGCCGACCGTGACCCGGCCAACCTTCCCTGGGGTGATCTGGGTGTAGACCTCGTCGTAGAATCGACCGGCTTCTTCACTGACGCCACCAAGGCCAAGGCGCACATCGACGCGGGTGCGAAGCGGATTATCATCTCGGCACCCGCCAGCAACGAGGACATCACGATCGTCATGGGCGTGAACGACGACGAGTACGATCCGGGGAAGCATTTCATCGTCTCCAACGCGTCGTGCACCACCAACTGCCTTGCGCCGTTCGCCAAAGTGCTGCGCGACACATTCGGCTTGAAGGCCGGCTTCATGAACACCATCCACAGCTACACGAACGACCAGAACATCCTCGATCTGCCCCACAAGGATCTGCGCCGCGCGCGTGCCGCCGCCATGTCCATGATCCCGACGTCGACCGGTGCCGCCAAGGCCATCGGTCTCGTGCTTCCTGACATGAAGGGCAAGCTCGACGGCATGTCGGTGCGGGTCCCCACGCCGGATGGCTCGGTCGTCGACCTCGTGTGCCAGCTTGAGCGTCCTGCGACCAAGGAGTCCATCAACGCGGCCATGAAGGCTGCAGCCGAGGGGCCGATGAAGGGCTATCTCGAGTACTGCGAGGACCCGATCGTCTCGATCGATGTGGTGGGCAACCCTGCTTCATCGGTCTTCGACTCGGGCCAGACGATGGTCATGGGAGGCGAAGGCACGTTCGTGAAGTGCCTGTCGTGGT
Source organism: Coriobacteriia bacterium (assembly GCA_034370385.1). Lineage (NCBI taxonomy): Bacteria > Bacillati > Actinomycetota > Coriobacteriia > Coriobacteriia bacterium. The sequence continues at coordinate 112,584 of JAXMKZ010000059.1, read as the reverse complement.
ATGACAACGAGTGGGGTTACAGCAATCGCGTGAAGGACCTCGCGAAGCTGATGATGGGCTAGACGATCAGTTGACGCGCTGAGCATCGGGGCCCCCACCGGGGCCCCGATTCGACTGGCTGACTCGTTCGGAGGTCGTATGTTCTCGAAGAAGACCATCAAGGATGTCGACGTCAGGGGCAAGCGCGTCCTCGTACGCGTGGACTTCAACGTGCCGCTCTCAGAGGGGGCGGTCACCGACGACACCCGCGTGCGTGCGGCGCTCCCGACCATTCGCTACCTGATAGACCACGGCGCGCGCGTGGTGCTGATGAGCCATCTTGGTCGACCGAGCGGCGCTCCGGACCCGCAGTATTCGCTCAAGCCGGTTCGCCGGGTGCTCCAGAGGTTGATCGGGCGCAACGTCGCCTTCTCGCCGGATGCAGTGGGGCCGGAGGCGCAGGACGCTGTCGGCCGCATGATCGACGGTGAGATCCTCATGCTCGAGAACGTGCGCTTCTACTCCGGAGAGAAGAGCAACGACCCCGACTTCGCGGGCCAGCTCGCGTCCCTCGCAGATCTCTACGTGAACGATGCGTTCGGCGCAGCGCATCGCGCACACGCATCGACCGCAGGGGTGGCTGCGCATCTGCCGGCGTACGCCGGCCTGCTTCTCGCCCGTGAGATCGAGACACTGACCGACATGCTTGCCGAGCCCCAGCGACCCTTCGTCGCGATCCTGGGTGGCAGCAAGGTCTCGGACAAGTTCGGTGTGATCGAGCGGCTCATCGACTGCGTCGACGCGCTTCTCATCGGTGGAGGCATGGCGTTCACCTTCCTTGCGGCCAAGGGGCTCGAAGTCGGCGACTCGATCGTCGAGACGGACTGGATCGAGCCGGCCAAGGAGATGCTTGCCAAAGCCGCGGAGAAGCGCGTGGATCTCGTTTTGCCGACCGACTTCGTCGTCGCGGCCGAGATCGCTGAGGACGCGGAGACACGCATCGTCGGTCGCGAAGAGATTCCTGTCGGTATGAAGGGCCTCGACATCGGGCCCAGCTCGGTAGAGCTGTTCAAGGGCGAGGTGGCCGCAGCCAAGACCATCTTCTGGAACGGACCGATGGGCGTGTTTGAGTTGACGCCGTTCGAGACCGGCACAAGGGAGGTCGCGATCGCCGTCGGGCGCAACAACCGCGCCGCCTCCATCATCGGCGGCGGCGATTCGGTGGCCGCTTTGAAGAAGTTCGGGCTCGAGGACCGGGTGACGTTCGTATCCACGGGCGGCGGTGCGAGCATGAAGCTGCTTGAGGGTGCTTCGTTGCCAGGGCTTGAGGCACTGCTTGACGCGTGATCCGAGCACGACTCGTAGAGGCGGAAAGGGGAGCGACGTGGCACGTAGGCCGATGATCGCTGGGAACTGGAAGATGTACAAGACGTCAGGCGAGGGAGCGATTCTGCTTCAGCACCTCGACGAGGGAGTACAGCCCTACTGGTCGACGGTAGAGGTGGTGGTCTGCCCGCCCTTCACGGCGCTGAAGAGCGTCTCGACCGTGATCGAGTTGGACCGTCTGGACATCGGACTGGCGGCCCAGAACGTTCACTGGGAGTCTGAAGGCGCCTTCACGGGTGAAGTCTCGCCGCGCATGCTGGCTGAGCTGCGGTGTGGCTACTGCATCGTCGGCCACTCAGAGCGCCGTGAGATGTTCGGAGAAACGAACGAGACCGTGAACAAGAAGGTTCACGCGCTGCTCGCGGCCGGCATCACGCCTATCGTGTGCGTGGGAGAGTCGCTGGAAACGCGCGACGCAGGAGACACCGAGCGCTACGTACGCGAGCAAGTTCGCGCCGGGCTGGAGGGCATCGACGCCGAGAAGGCCGGCGACATCGTGATTGCCTACGAGCCGATCTGGGCCATCGGTACCGGCAGAACGCCGACGCCGGAGGCCGCCAACGACGTGTGTCGCACGATCCGCGCGACGGTGGGAGCCATCTTCGGTCAACCTGCAGCCATTCGCACTCGAATCCTGTACGGGGGTTCGGCGAAGCCTGAGAACATCGGGTTGTTCATGCCGGAGCCCGACATCGATGGCGCGCTCATCGGCGGGGCGGCACTGGACGCCGGATCTTTCGCGGATATGGTCCGCACGGCTTCATCGTTCGCGGGCTGACAATGACCAAGAATCTGCCGGCACTGCTCGTCATCATGGACGGGCTGGCGTTCGGCACGCCGGGGAGATACAACGCGGTCGAGGCGGCCCAGACGCCGACCCTGGACCGCTTGAGGGCAACGTGTCCCGTGACGACCCTGGCCGCGAGCGGACTGGCTGTCGGTTTGCCTGAGGGCCAGATGGGCAACTCGGAGGTCGGCCACCTCAACATCGGGGCAGGCCGGGTGGTCTACCAGGAGCTCACACGCATCGATCTGGCCATCGAGGACCGCTCGCTGTTTGGCAACCCCGTGCTCCTGGAGGCCATCGACACCGCTGTCTCAGGTGGTCGGGCGGTCCACCTGATGGGGCTGGTGTCAGACGGGGGTGTTCACAGTCACGAGAACCATCTGTACGCGCTGGTTCAGCTAGCCGTGGAGCGCGGCGCAGCAGACGTGCGTATCCACTGCTTCTTGGACGGCAGAGACACCCCTCCTCGAAGCGGCCTCGACTTCGTGAGCAAGCTCGAGCAGCGGTTGACCGCCATCGGTGGCGGTGCCATCGCCACCGTGATGGGGCGCTACTACGCCATGGATCGCGATAACCGCTGGGATCGCGTCGAGAAGGCGTGGAAGGCGATAGTCCTGGGTGACGGCGTTCCCGGCGACGACGCACGCGCGGCGATCGCTGCGTCCTACGAGGCCGGAGTGAGCGACGAGTTCATGGTTCCGGCGATCGTTGGACCTGCCGGTGTGCAGGGTGACGATGCCGTGATCTTCTTCAACTTCCGTCCGGATCGCGCACGCGAGCTGACGCGGGCATTCGTTGACGCGAGCTTCGAAGGCTTCGTCAGGCCGGTGCGGCCCAACGTGCACTTCGTGTGTCTCACCGAGTACGATCCGACGATTCCCGCCGCGGTGGCGTTTGCGAAGTCGTTGCCCGACAACGTGCTGGCAGACGTGCTCGCGGACGCCGGACTGCGCCAGTTGCACATCGCCGAAACGGAGAAGTACGCACATGTGACGTTCTTTCTGAACGGGGGTGCGGAGCCGCCCAAGACAGGGGAGGTGCGCATCCTGGTGCCGAGCCCTCGAGTGCCGACCTACGACCTTCAGCCGGAGATGAGCGCGCCCGAGGTGACCACGCGGCTGGTCGAAGCGATCGCTGCAGGCATAGCTGACGTGTACATCGTCAACTTCGCCAACGGCGACATGGTCGGCCACACCGGCATCTTCGAGGCCACCGTGGCCGCGGTCGAGGCTGTCGATACGTGCCTTGGCAGAGCGCTGGACGCCATCACGGCAGCGGGTGGCGTTGCCCTCGTGACCGCCGACCACGGCAACGCAGAGACCATGGTGGACGCCGATGGTGACACACCCTTCACGGCCCACACGACCACCGGTGTGCCGCTCATCGCGGTCTGCGAGAGCGTTCGCGGGCTGGACGAGGGCGGCAAGCTGGCCGACGTTGCACCAACGCTGCTGGCCCTGATAGATCTTCCGGCACCCGATGAGTGGACGGGACGCAGTCTGCTGCTATACTGATTCACCGCGCCCGTGCTAGGGCGTACGTGTACACGCCCTCAAGAAAGTGAGTCTCTCGTGAATCCGCTGCTGATCATCGTGTTGATCATCTGGTTCGTTTCGGCCATCGGACTGATCGCTTTTGTCCTTCTCCACTCCGGCAAGGGTACCGGCCTGTCGGAGATGCTCGGCGGAGTCATGAGCCCGACGGCTTCAGGTACGAGCATCATTGAGAAGAACCTCGACCGCATCACGATCGTGTTCGCGGCCGCCTTCATGATCAGCCTCATCGTGTTCATGGTGATCTACCCCAACGGCTAGTCACCTTCCGGATAGACGCTGACTACGAACGCCTGTCGCTGCGAAGCGGCGGGCGTTCTGCTTTGCGAAAGGCGAATTGTGGGCACATAATGTCTATGAGGCCAGCACATCCGGGGGAGAGCTCGGGTTCCGAACGACAGACTATGCATTCGGATTATCATTCTATGCGTCGTAGGTCACAGTCATGACGTTTCCTACGGGCGCGGAAGCTCTCTCTATGCAAAGCGCAAGCTGGTAGGGCCATGCGCACACGACCAAGGCGGTCGTGCATCGCCTAGTGGAGTTTGGCGAACCGGAGGGAGGCAGGAGTTGCAGAGGCACACACGTAAGGTGCTCGGCGCTGTTCTAGCCATCGGGCTGATCGCGTCGATCGGACTTGGAGGTTGTGCACCTAATGAGACGGGCGGCGAGACGCCGGTGTCCAACGAGCCGACGAAGGGCGGGACGCTCTCCTACTACGTCGGAGACGTCTCCTACATCGACCCCTACAATATGCAGGAGTCCGAGGGAACGCAGGTCGGACAGTCGGTCTTCGACTCGCTGACCGCGTTCGATCCGCTCGATCCGACCAAGGTGCTACCGGCTGCAGCGGAGAGCTGGGAGTCGAACGCAGATGCGACAGTGTGGACGTTCAAGCTGAACCCGAACGGCATGTTCTCTGACGGCACGCCGGTCACGGCAAACGACTTCGTCTACGGGTGGAGCCGAATCGCCAGCACCCAGACCAAGAACACCTCGACCGGTGAGCCCGATCCTTCGGTCCTCAGCTATCACCTGGCCGCGATCGAGGGCCTAGACGACAACGGCAACAGCGACACAGGCATTTCCGGCCTCAAGGCGATCGACGACCTGACCCTCGAGGTCGCACTCAAGTACCCGTTCGGCGACTTCGAGTATGTCGTTGCCCATCCGGCGCTCGCCCCCGTGCCCCAGAAGTACGTCGAAGAGGGCGTCGACTTCAACGGCGAGAAGGTCGCGTTCGGCGACATGCCGATCGGTAACGGCCCGTTCAAGATGTCCGAGCCGTGGAAGCGCGACCAGTACCTCAAGGTCGTTCAGAACGAGAACTTCTACGGGGACAAGCCCTACGTCGACGGCATCGACTTCAAGATCTTCAAGGACCCGAACACGGCTTTCACCGAGTTCGAGGCCGGCAACCTCGACTTCACCCAGATCGGCGAGGGCAAGATCAAGGACGCGGTTGCCAAGTACGGCGAGTCGGAGAATGGCTACACGGCCAATCCCGGCAAGCAGGTCCTTCTCGGCGCAGAGAATGGCATCTACTACCTCGTGGTCAACCTCAAAGACAAGGTCATGAGCGACCTGAACATGCGCAAGGCGGTTTCGTACGCCATCAACCGCCAGGCGATTTGTGATCTGGCTCTTGAGGGCACTCGTGACCCGGCCGACGACATCGTTCCGCCGGGCATCGCCGGCTACCAGTCGGGCTCGTGGCCGGACGCCAAGTACGACGTCGAGGCCGCCAAGAAGGCTCTGGCAGACGCCGGCTATCCCGAGGGCAAGGGTGCTCCCGAGATCACCGTCACCTACAACAACGACGGCGGGCACGAGAAGGTCATGCAGCTCGTGCAGGCCGACCTGCAGGCCATCGGCCTTGAGGTCTCGTTCGACACTGCCGACTGGACCAACACCCTCAAGAAGTACGACAGCGGGAGTTTCCAGATCGGTCGGGCGGGTTGGCAGGCCGACTACCCGATCATGGACAACTTTCTCTATCCGCTGTTCACGACCGACGCCGGAAACAACCTGGGCAAGTACTCGAACCCTGCCGGTTTTGACGAGCCGATAAAAGAGGCGCGCTCGACCGTTGATGCTGCCGAGAGAATCGCGAAGTACCAGGCGATCAACAAGACTGTCGGTGCCGACCTGCCGAGCATCCCGGTGATGTTCTACAAGCACCACCACGTCGCCTCGGATCGCGTGCACGAACTCACCTACAGCGCTATGGGTCTGGCCGACTTCCAGACCGTATGGTTGGCTGACGCTGCCACTCAGTAGTACTCGACACAGGTAGTCTGTGTGATTGACGGGGGTGGCAGGGTTCCGCTCGCAGGAGCCCTGCCACCCGCCGCGATGAGCTCCCGATTCGAAGGCCTCACATGCTCCGCTTCATCGCACGCAGGGTGCTGCAGTTCATACCGGTGTTCCTGGGCGTAACGCTCATCCTCTTCCTGATGACCACGGTGCTTGGCGATCCGATCCGTCTCAGGTTCGGAGAGCGCGCGATCAATCCCACAGTCTACCGAGAGCTGCAGGTGCTTCACGGCTTCGACAAGCCGTGGTACGAGCAGTACCTGAACTACCTCAACGACCTCCTGCACGGTGACTTGGGTGTCAGCATCAAGTCTGGGCAGAGCGTCGCAGCGATCATCCAGCAGGCATATCCGTACACGATGAAGCTCGCATTCGCCGCGATCATCATCGAGATCATCGTCGGTGTGGGTGCCGGCATGATATCGGCGGTGAAGAAGTACTCCTTCTGGGACGTCATGGTCACGTTGTCGACGTCGATACTCGTTGCCATGCCCGTCTTCTGGCTAGGCCTGCTTCTGCAGATATTCTTCGGCATCATGCTCAAGGAATGGACCAACGGGGCGTTCTACCTGCCCATCTCGGGTGCCGAGAGCGCCCAGTTCCCTCCGGCCGCACACCTCATCCTTCCGGCTATCACCTTGGCGGCAGTCTCGACCGCGTACGCAGCGCGCATCATGCGGAGCCAGCTGCTCGAGGTGCTGAACCAGGACTACATACGTACGGCACATGCTAAGGGCCTTACTGGCAGACGCGTACTGTGGGGTCACGGAATCAAGAACGCGATGATTCCTGTCGTGACGTTCATCGGCCTGGATCTCGGGGCCATGCTCGGCGGTGCGATTCTTACCGAGACGGTCTTCAACTGGCCGGGGATCGGCTACACGATCTTCAAGGCCATTCAGGGCCGCGACTACCCCGTTGTGTTCGGTGGTACGGTTGTGATTCTCATCGCGGTCATGCTAGTGAACCTGATCGTGGACATCAGCTACGCCTTCCTCGATCCGCGAATCCGCTACGGCGGGAAGCAGGTGAGTGACTGATGACAGATCGCATCCCCGGTCACGCCGAGGAGAGGGAGCTCCAGGTCCTCACGGAGGCGCAGGCCGACCGCAGCGGGGAAGCGGGAGTCGAAGAGGTGGGGCCGCAGCGGACCCTGAGCGGTGACGCGTGGTACCGCTTAAGGAAGAACAAGCTCGCGCTGATCTCGCTCGTGTGGATTCTGATCGTTGCCTTCGCGGCGCTGACGGCGGATCTCTGGGTGCCGCAGAACTTCGGCAGTCCAACGGCGATCGACACGGTCAAGGCGATGGAGGAGGCCCTTCAGCCGCCGTCCAGAGAACACCCCATGGGCACCGATGACCTGGGCCGGGACATCTTCGCTCGCGTCATCTACGGCGCGCGCGTGTCCCTCGCGGTGGGCGTCCTCGCGGTGGGCGTGTCCGTCATCATCGGCCTGTTCCTGGGGGCCTTCTCGGGATTCTATGGCGGAATCACCGATGCTTCGATCATGCGCGTGGCCGACGTGTTCCTGGCGTTCCCGTACATACTGTTCGCCATCCTGCTGCTCGCGATCATCCCGCAGAGCTTCAAGACCACGATCTGGCCAGTGGTGTTCACGATCGGCTTTCTGGGGTGGACGAGCATTGCGCGCGTCTTTCGCAGCTCGATCCTCTCAGTCAAGCAGAATGACTACGTCGATGCGGGACGGGCGCTGGGCGCGAGCAATGGCCGGCTGATGGCGCGCCACATCGCGCCAAATGCGATCGCTCCCATCGTGGTCTACGCCACGATGTCGATCGGTGGGGCCATCCTGACCGAGGCGGCGCTGTCGTTCCTCGGGCTTGGAGTGCAGCCTCCTACGCCCACGTGGGGCCGCATGATCGAAGAAGGCCGGTCGTTCATCACGACACAGCCGCTGCTGGTCATCTGGCCGGGTCTTGCCATCATGACCACCGTTCTAGCATTTACGCTGCTCGGTGACGGCGTGCGCGATGCCCTAGACGTGAAGATGAAGGACTAGCGATGGCCGACGAGCTTCTCAGGGTCGACGACATGAAGATGCACTTCCACACCCGCGACGGCGTGGTCAAGGCGGTCGATGGCGTGACCTACACGCTCGACCGCGGGGAGACGCTTGGTGTTGTGGGCGAGTCGGGCTCCGGCAAGTCGGTGCACGCGCTTACCATGATGCAGCTCATCCAGATGCCGCCGGGTCGGATCGAGGGCGGAGACGCCGTCTTCAAGGGCAACTCCCTCATCACCATGAAAGGAGAACAGATCCGCAGAATCCGCGGCAACGAGATTGCCATGATCTTTCAAGACCCGATGACGTCGCTCAATCCCGTCTACCGCGTGGGGACTCAGCTGGCGGAGCCGTTGATCGTGCACAAAGGGATGAGCAAGAAGGAGGCGTGGGACAGAGTCTGCGAGCTGCTCAAGCTTGTCGGCATCCCCCATCCCGAGAAGCGGGTGAGGGACTATCCCCACCAGTTCTCGGGAGGCATGCGCCAGCGGGCCATGATCGCGATGGCGCTCGCGTGCGACCCGGACATCCTGATAGCCGACGAGCCCACCACGGCGCTCGACGTGACCATCCAGGCCCAGATCCTCGAACTCATGCAGGAGCTGCAGACGCGGACCCACTCGGCGATCATCATGATCACGCACGACTTGGGTGTCGTCGCCGACATGGCCGACAAGATCGTCGTGATGTACGCGGGCAAGCTCGTCGAGTACGCGCGCTGCGACGACATCTTCTACCGGCCGCACCACCCCTACACGTGGGGGCTCATGGATTCGCTGCCGCGACACGACATGACCGAGAGGAGCGAGCTGCGCCCGATAAGCGGGCAACCGCCTAGCCTGGTTCGCGTTCCTCAGGGGTGCTCCTTTCACCCGCGTTGTCCCTATGCGAAGGACGTCTGCCGTGCGGAAGTTCCGGGGCTCAAAGCGATCGACGGCGACCACTTGGTTGCGTGCCACTTCGCGGGCGACGACGACTTCACACGCGACGCTCTGGCGTGTGCGGGGGTGAGTGCCTGATGAGCCCGATGCTCGAGGTAGATGGGCTGCAGAAGCACTTCTCGGTCAAGACGGGCGCCTTTTCGCGCACGAAGGGCGTGGTCAAGGCCGTCGATGGCGTCTCGTTCGAGGTGGATGCCGGCAAGACGCTCGGCCTGGTGGGCGAGTCGGGGTGCGGCAAGTCGACCACCGGTCGAGCGATCATTCGGCTGACCCAGCCCACCGGGGGCTCGGTCAAGTTCGAAGGCCGCGACATCGTCTCGTTCAGCCCCGCAGAGCTCAAGGCGTTTCGCCGAGACGTTCAGATAATCTTCCAAGACCCCTACGCGTCGCTGAACCCGCGCTTCACCGTGGGCGAGGTGATCATGGAGCCGCTGATCATCCATGGCATCGCAACGCCGGCCGAACGGCTCACGCGGGCCAAGGAGCTTCTCGACGTCGTTGGTTTGAACCCCGAGCACATCAGCCGCTACCCGCACGAGTTCAGCGGCGGGCAGCGCCAGCGCATCGGCATCGCGAGGGCACTGGCGCTCAACCCCAAGCTGATCGTGTGCGACGAGCCGGTCTCCGCGCTCGATGTCTCGATCCAGGCGCAGGTCCTCAATCTGCTGGAAAAGCTGCAGGATGAGCTGGGGCTCGCATACCTCTTCATCGCTCACGACCTCTCGGTGGTCCAGCACATCTCGGACAACGTTGCCGTGATGTACTTGGGCAAGATCGTGGAGATAAGCGACTGGCGCGGCCTGTACGAGCGGCCCAACCACCCTTACACGCAGTCGCTGCTCTCGGCGGTGCCGGTGCCGGACCCACACGTCCAGCATGCTCGCAAGCGCATTCTGCTGGCTGGCGACCCGCCATCGCCCATCGATCCTCCCAGCGGATGCCGCTTCCACACACGTTGCCCCGTCGCGCAGTTGCCCATCTGTTCGAAGAGCGATCCCGAGCTCAAGGAGGTGGCGCCTGGGCACCGCGCCGCGTGTCACTTCGCCAAGCCGTTCCCGATCGACATCACCAAGCTGAATCAGACGCTCATCGACGAAGAGGCGCTCGCCGCTTTGGCCGTCGGCTGAGCAGGGGAGCTCGGTCCCGGGGCGCCGGAGGCACCGAAGCGCCCTCTCCGACTAGGGGTGGCGCGGCATCCAGTGGGTTGCTAGAATACCCCTCGCTGTCCCATAGGACGGCCTATGTCCGAGTGGCGGAATGGCAGACGCGCTAGGTTGAGGGCCTAGTGCCCGCAAGGGCGTGCGAGTTCAACTCTCGCCTCGGACACCAGTACTGAACAGTGGCTCTCTCGCCAAGGCGAGGGAGCTGCTTTCGTTTCGCGCACGGCTGGCCGTACGCGCATACGGTCTGCGCTAGAATCCTTCGCAGGTGCAACCGATGGCCCGATAGCGGCGAACGTGAGGCGTGCGAGTTGGATGAGCTGGCGAGTTCCCACGAGCGTGACCTGGACGAACTCGTCGCTGACGTCGAGGCCGCCAACCGTCAGCTTGAAGGACTGCTGAGAATCGTCTCCAGCACGGTCGGCCGGGTTGACGTCGCAACCCTGATTCCCGAAGTGCTCTCGGCGCTTCGCGAGGTGATGGGTGCCCAGTCGGCGATCTTCTTCGTACTCCGCGAGGATCGGTGGTGCCTTAAGCATCAGTCGGGACTCAGGGAGCCCAGAGCGATCGGCTTCTCGATGGCCGCTGATCAGGGGTTCGCGGCTCGGGTCGCCTCCGCGGGGGAGCTGCTGTGGACGCCCGACGTCGCCGCTACGCCCGCGCACCTGAGCAACCATGACGACTACGGCATCAAGGCGATGCTGGGCATACCCCTTTTCGTTGACGGCGAGCTCTTCGGAGTGCTCGAGTGCGCGTGGTCGAGTGAACGCCTCATCAGCGATGCGGAGAGTGTGATGCTCAAGGTGGCGGCAGACCGGATCATGGCAGCCCTGGCTGGGGCCCGTCGCTTTGAGTCCACGAGCCGCTTGCGTGAGTTGGAGGCCGGGCTCGCCGAGGCATCTGCGCTGCTGGCCGTGTCGCATGACCTCTCGCAGACCGTTCCCGGCGCGCTTCGGGTCATGGCTGAGCACCTTGACTGCGACCGCGCGGCATTCGGCCTGTATCGCGACGGGGTGTTCGACGTCGCGCACGGCCATGGAATCGACGCCCGTCGCATCGAGGTACCGCATCATCCCCGTCGCGATCCTCAAACGGGATCTCAACTGCCCGTCGTGCGCTTGGGCGCACACCGCGCATCGGCCGGGTGGCTACGCGGTTCACTGGGTCTGGCCGAAGCCCTGATCGTGCCCGTGCGGGTGCGCGGCGAGTGGATCGGCGCCGTCGTCTTCGGACGCGAGGTCGAAGGCGAGGGATTCGATCCCGCGATCGACGAGTATCTGAATCGCCTGTCGACCGTGCTCTCTCTGGCCTATGCGAATGCACGGGACTTCGACGCCGAGCGCCAGATCGCCGCGACTCTTCAGGAGTCCATTCTGACTTTGGACTCCGACGTCGATGGAGTCATCTTCGATCACTGTTATCGCTCATCCACCCTTACCACCAGGGTTGGCGGTGACTTCTACGATGTCTTTCGCATGCACGGTGGCCTCGTGGGAATCATGATCGGTGACGTTTCGGGCAAGGGGCTCGAGGCAGCGGTCTTCACGACTCTTGTGAAGCACACGGTGCGCGCCTTCGCACACGAGTCCTCGTCTCCGTCGCAGATCGTCGCGCGAGCCAACTCCGCGTTGCTAGCCCAAGCGCGGATGCGTGACTTCGCCAGCGTCCTGCTCGTCGTTCTCGATCCGGCGTCCGGTGCGGCGACGTACTGCCAGGCGGGTCACCCGCCCGCGCTGCTCGTGCGCGCGGGAGGCTTAGTGGATCAGACCCTGTGTGCGTCGCCGGTGGTCGGAGCGTTTTCGGACATGGCGTACGAGGAGGGATCGTTCGAGTTGGGCGAGGACGACCTGCTGGTGCTCTACACGGACGGCGTGACTGACGCGCGTGACGAGGCGGGCGAATTCTTCGGCGAGGCACGCCTGATGCGTGCGGCCGCGGAGTCGGGCGGCAGGGATGTCGCCTCGGCCGTCAGAGCCATCGATTCTGCGGTCCAGAGCTTCTCAGGCGGCCGACGGACGGACGACATCGCAATCGTATGCCTCAGGCGTGCAGGATCTTCCGTCCGCTAGACTGCTGGGTGCGAAGAAGGAGGCCTGTCAGTCCGTGATCACGTTCGCCCAGATCGCCATCGGTGAAGGTGGACTCGTTGCGTGCACGCGGTGCACCGACTCGTCCACCGGCTTGACTGCCTCGCCGCGGGATGCGTCGGAGGTCGCGCGTGAGATCACCGCGGCAGCCGGATCGTGGTCACGTGGACCCGGACCCAACGTGACGTTCGTGGGCTTCGAGCCCTTCGCGCATCCGGCGCTGCCGCAACTGATCGCCGAGGCGGTGGCGGCTGGTGTCGTGAGGCTGCGGCTGCGCACCGACGGTGGCGCGCTCGCAACGGGTGCAAACGCAGTCGGCATCCTGGCAGCCGGAGTGCGGCACCTGGAAGTGGTCGTGCTGGCTGCCGGTGAAGAACACGACCGCCTCTCCGGGCGCAGCGGCCTGGCGGCCGCCTGCGATGGCGGGGTTCGCGCGTTCGTAGCGGCAGCGGCGCGCGACGGCCTCCGCGTCGCGGTGACGGGACGGGTGCCGGTGTGTCGGCACAACGCCAGAGGTGCAGCGGGTGCTGTCGCGTGGCTCGCCTCGCTCGGCGCGGTTGCGGTCCACCTCGACGCGACCGCGTGCCGCGAGGCCGACGGCCCCCTCGTTCTCGCCGCACTCGATACGGCGGCGGTTCACGGGCTTGCCGCTTCGGTTTCGGGAGACCTGTTCGCGATGGCGCCGCAGTGGGCTCACCGCGCGTGGGCCGAGATCGAGGTCGGAGAATGACTCGCAGTTCCCTCAGGGTCGCGCTCGTCGGGGTGACGACTCCGGGGTATCGCTCGCTGGCCGTCGATTATCTCGAGGCCTCGGTTCGCGTCGACCCGCGCTTGGCTGACGTGGCCCTCGCCAGAATCGATGTCGATATCTCCTCGGACGCCTGGTGGACGGCGTATCGGGTGCTCGCGCTCGACCCTGTGCCCCAGGTGGTCGCGTTTCCCGTCTACTGCTGGACTGCGCGGCACGTGTACGAGGCCGCTCGGGTGATCGTTGCGGCGTTGCCCGACACGATCATCGTCGTCGGAGGGCCGGAGGTTGGTCCGATCGCCGATGACGTGCTCGCTGCCCGACCCTACATCCATGTGGTGGCGCGTGGCGAAGGCGAACGGGCGCTAGCTGACGTGCTCCACTCGTATGTGCGCGGAGGCGATCTGGGTAGCGTGCCAGGCGTCAGTGCCCGCGTCGGGGGCGTCATCGTGCACGGGCCGGAGTCTGCACCCGTCGATGATCTCGACACCCTCGCTTCCCCCTTTCAGGGCCGAACGCATGCAACCGACGGTTCGGCGTACATCGAGACCTATCGCGGCTGTCCGCACCGCTGCGCGTACTGCTACGAGGGCAAGGGGCTGACCCGTATTCGCTCGTTCTCATGGGACCGGATAGCCGCCGACGTGGAAGCGGTCGCATCGGTGCCGGGTATGCAGTCGTTCAGCTTCATCGACCCGGTGTTCAACTTGACTCCTGACAGGCTCGAGCGCCTGAGTGAGATTCTTTCGCCGTTCGCCGCACGAGGCGTTCGCCTGCACACCATCGAGGTCGACATCGAGCGTGTCGATGCCCCACAGGCCGCCCTGTTGGCTCAGTCCGGGGTCGTCAGCGTCGAGACGGGGCCCCAAAGCGTGGGCCTGCGCTCGCTCAAGACGTGCAACCGATCGTTCGATCGCGAAAGGTTCGCCTCGGGTGTTGCCGCCTGCCGGACGGCCGGCATCTCGGTGGAGTGCGATCTCATCGTCGGTCTTCCCGGTGACACAGCCGCCGATGTGCTGGCCGGCATCGACTTCGCCATCGGCCTTGACCCGGGCAAGGTTCAGCTGTCGACGCTCCACGTGCTACCAGGCACCGAACTGTGGCGACGTGCGGACGAGCTGGGCCTGGCCTACGACCCTGAGCCGCCCCACGAACTCATCGCCACCCCCGATATCGGCTACGCTGATCTGCGCCGTCTCGAGGAACTGGGTAGTGCTGCGGCGGCCATCTACCGGGCCCGAATCGAACCGTGAGAGGACTGGCGAGCGCATGACACCCATCTCCCGTCGTGCAGAGGCGATCCGACCGTTCGTCGTCATGGATGTAGTTGCGCGGGCGAAGGAACTCGAGGCCACAGGGCGCGATATCGTCCGCCTTGAGATCGGCGACCCGGACTTTCCGACGCCTGACGTGATCACGCGGGCTGCCGAGGAGGCTATGGCTTCAGGCTCGACGCACTACACCCAGTCGCTCGGGCTCCCCGATCTGCGCGCGGCGATCCGTGATCACTACCGCGCCGCATACGACGTCGGCATCGATCCTGAAGACATCGTCGTCACCCAAGGCACCAGCCCGGCGATGCTGTTGCTGTTCGGCGCGCTGCTCGATCCGGGCGACGAGGTCGTGATGCCCGATCCGTGCTATCCCGCATACCCCAACTACGTGTCATTCCTGGGCGGAGTGCCCAAGATGCTGCGCGTGCGTGCGCGGGACGGGTTTCGCTACGACCTCGATGAGCTCGAGGCCGCTATCACGCCTCGCACGCGGGCCATCATGATCACCTCGCCGAGCAATCCGACCGGTGCGGTGCTGAGCCGTGAAGACCTGATGGCGCTCGCGGATCTCGCGGAGCGCACGGGCGTTCACATCGCCAGTGATGAGATCTATCACGGCCTGACGTTCTGCGGCGCGGAGCACTCGATCCTTGAGTTCACCGATCGCGCCTTTGTGCTCAACGGCTTCTCAAAGGCGTACGCGATGACCGGGTGGCGCCTCGGCTATCTCATCGCACCGCGCGAGTACGTGAGGTCCGCCGAGAAGATCCAGCAGAACTTCTTTCTCGCGGCCAACGCGTTCGTTCAGCAGGCGGGCGTCGTGGCGCTGACGCAGGCGCAGGATGATGTCGTGCGCATGCGCGATCTCTATGACGAGCGCCGTCGATTCCTTGTGCCGGCCCTTCGACGTGTCGGGCTGACGATCGACTGCGAGCCGTGCGGCGCCTTCTACGTGTTCGCCGATGCGCGCTGTTGGGGCGAGGATTCCCTGGCCCTGACGGGGCGCTTGCTGGAGGAGGCAGGGGTGGCGTGTGCGCCGGGCATCGACTTCGGAGCCGGGGGCGAGGGATTCCTGCGCTTCTCCTATGCGACGGGTCTCGACCGGCTTCATGAGGGCGTTTCGCGGCTCGAGCAGTGGGCACGGGTCCGCTGATCGAGGCGGGTTGAGCTGTGCGCACCGACAGCGGGCTGTCCGCGAGCGGCGGGAGGGGCTCATGTCGAGGACTTTCTGGCCGATACACAGAGAGTGCGCGGTTTTGGTCAGCGGCTTGCTAGATGGGTGCCCTTGGGTGCACAATCGGACCTCATGGGTCCTCGATGAAGGGGAAACTCACCGCGTGAAATCGTCTCAGGCTTGGGGCAAGGCCGACATACACATTCACTCGGACCATTCCGATGGGACCGCGAGTGTTCCCCAGATCATGGAGTTCGTGCAGAACCGCACGGACCTCGACGTCATCGCCATCACGGATCACAACACCATCGAGGGCGCGCTGTTCGCCCAGTCCCTGGCCGAGCTGTATGACTTCGAAGTCATCGTCGGCGAAGAGGTCTCGTCGCGCGAGGGCCACATCCTCGGACTGTATCTGACCGAGGCCATCCCGGCAGGCATGAGTTCGCGAGATACCGTGCGTGCGATCGAGGCCCAGGGCGGCATCGCGATCATCGCCCACCCGTTCTCGAGCCAGGGCGTGTTCGGGCCGTTCGGGCGCAACCTGCTGGCGGACGCGGTAAACGATTGGGCGTTCCACGCCCTCGAGATCTACAACTCGTTACCCTTCCTCGTCTGGGCCAACAGCCTGGCCGCCAAGATGTTTGCCGGCGGTCATGGCATAGCGGCAACCGGGGGCAGTGATGCTCACTACCTTGAGGCGGTCGGTAAGGGCTTCACGCTCTTCCGCGGTTCGACAGCTGAGGAGCTTCGGCAGTCGATCCTGAAACTCGAAACGCGCGCCGACTCGCGCCCCCAAGGATTGTCGTTCGTATGGCGGCTTGCGCGTAACTACCCGCGCATCCGACAGCTCCAGGCGCTGAACTGGGAGCGCTGCAAGGCGCCGCACGCCGAGGCGGAGTCTACTGGTCGTCTCTGAGCGCGCGCCTCACCGAATCCGCGATAGCCCCCACCACCGGGGATTCACTTCCCCATGCGGGCATGATCATGACCTCGGCGGATTCGTCGAGACGTGACGCACGAATCGCCGCGCGCAGGTCCGAGGAGGTGGCGAGCGATTCTATCGGGCGCGTCGCCGGCACCACGCGGATACGGGTGCACCCGAGTGCTGCCAGGTGGCGCACCTCCTGGGTGACATCGGGCTCCTCCCACTCGGACCACGCGATGCGCACGTGATCGCCCGACATCCCCTCGTCGCGCAGGATCATCTTGAGTCGGTTGAGAAACGACGTCTCGCGCTCGCCGAACCGGGGGTCCAGGGTCGCCCGCTCGCGCGGCTGTCCGATTCCTACCAGCACCACGCCGCTGTCCGCTTCGCCTTTGCATGCGGCGAGGATCCGGTTCGCCAGGTGGCGCAGCACGGAATCGGCGTCGCGCATACAGGTGGTGTGAACGATCGACGTGTGGGGAGCGGACGCGCACACCGCATCGGCCTCAGCCACAGCTCGCTCGAAGTGGATGCCGGGAGCCACGGAAAGATCGACCACGACGATGCGTCGGTGGCCGGCGGACACAGCCTGCGAAACCCGCACCGCCAGGCGGGCGGCCCCGCTGCAGGTGGCCCAGGTCACCGACGGGTTCACCTCTCTCATCGAGTCTTGGAGCCGGGCGGCCACGGTGCTGAGGTCCCGGACTCCCTGACTCGCGCCGCCGGCCAACCGGTAGCGTGCCTTCTGGGCGAAGAACAGCAGGGGCAGTGTCCCGACCGACGGCTCCAGAAGTCCCTCTGAAGCCAGGCCGTCAAGCATGCTCGCCGTGCTCGAGAACGCGTAGGACTCCGGCTCAACACACCGGCAGATGATGACGGCGGGTCGCGGGTCTTCGTTCGCGGTCTCAGTCGCCTGTGCCGGCGCCGGCGGGCGCACCGATGAGAGAAGCAGGGTGGACGCCAGAGCGTAGCCGCCCCCCGCGAAGGCCAAGAGGAAGGTGAACGCGTACAGGGCGACGTTGACGCGGGGGGTGGTTCCCACGATGGCGGCGAACGATGTGAGGGCGGCTGCGGCGACGAGCGCTCCCAAGACGGCGAAGAGCGCCTCAGTCCGACGGGGCGCGACAAGCACCGCCGTCACCGAGGCGCCGGCCAACAGCGCGCCCCCAACGAGTGCTATCCACCACGCGGTCCCTGGATCCACGGCTCCTCCTGATGGCGATGATACTCGATGCGAGCGCAGCCAGTGCTCTCGGTGCTTGACCACGGGATACCCCATGGGGTATAAAGGAAGCACGCAGAATCACCAAGGATAGGAGTCTCCAATGAGCAGTGCGATCGATGTGGATGCAAGTACGTGGCGCGAGAAGGTGCTGGAGTCCGATGTGCCGGTGGTCGTTGATTTCTGGGCACCTTGGTGTGGTCCGTGCCGGATGGTCGCTCCTGAGATAGACAAGTTGGCCTCTCGAGCGGGTGACGCTGTTGCGTTCGTCAAGCTCAACATCGATGAATCCAGAGACATCGCCGTCGAGCATGGGGTCATGAGCATCCCCACGATCGCCAAATTCGATGGCGGTAAGTTGGTGGCCCAAGTGGTAGGTGCCAGGGGAGCGGATGCCCTGTCCCAAGAGCTTGGTCTGGGGGTCTAGATGCCCACGTACGAGCTGAGGTGCCGCTCGTGCGGTCATCAATTCGACCGATTCCTCATGCGCCTTCTGCGTAACGAGGACCTGCTGTGTCCCGAGTGCGATTCGACCCAGATCGACCGAGGTGTCGGCGGTGGGATTCTCGGGTCAGGAACGTGCACGACGACTTCAAGCGCTTCCACAGCGAGCTGCGGTGGCAGCCGGTTCACTTGAGGCTAGGGCGCCCTCCGGTCGGAGGGCAGGACCCTACGTGACATGAAACGTGGCCCCGACGGCGATCGAGTCGCGGGGCCACGACAGCGTCTGAAGGCGCTCGAGGCGCCTACTTCACACAGGATGAGTACTTGAGGAACACCTTGATCGCCTCGTCGATGAGCTCCTCGCGCGTGGCGGCTTCTTCGTCGATGAGGCAGTTCTTCATGGCGTGCCCGATGATGTGCAGTCCCACTTGGTTGAGCGCGGATTTTGCAGCCATGACCTGTGTGAGAATCGCGTCGCATTCCTGACCGGACTCGATCATCGTCTGAAGGCCGCGAATCTGTCCCTCCAGGCGCTTCAGCCGGTTCACCATGGCCTTGCGTTGCTCCTCATCGGAGATGACGGTGGTTTCCGGTGAGTCAGTCATCACAGTCTCCGCTTCTGATACCTTGAATGGGTTGTTCTTGAACGATGATACCCCCTAGGGGTATGTGGCACAAGGGGAGGAACGACCAGGTGGGATACACGAGACCATCGGACAGCGAGGCCGGGACGCTGCGTGTCAAGCGTATTCGGACCGTCCTGTGGGCCGTGCTCGCCTTGAACGTCGGCGTCGCGCTCGCCAAGATCGGGTGGGGTACGGTTTCCGGGTCGGCGGCCATGCAGGCCGACGGCTTTCACTCGCTGTTCGACGGGGCCAGCAACGTCATCGGGCTCGTGGGCATGGCCATCGCCGGCCGGCCGGCGGACCGCGACCATCCCTATGGGCATGACAAGTTCGAATCGTACGCCTCGGCAGCCATCGCGGGCATGCTCGCGTTCGCCGCATACCGCATCGGCTCCAGCGCCCTGTCGCAGCTTTCGGGGGCCGTCAGCCCACCCCAGGTCGATGCGGTCTCGTTCGCTGTCATGATCGCTACTCTGGCGGTCAACATCGGCGTGAGCACGTGGGAGCGCCGGGTAGGGCGGGAGCTCGGCTCCGAGATCCTGATCGCCGACGCCAGTCATACCCGCTCTGACATCTTCGTGAGCCTGGGGGTCATCCTCTCACTCGTGATGGTCAAAGCCGGCTTCCCTCAAGCCGACCCGGTCGTCGCGCTGCTGGTATCGGCCATGATCGTGTATACGGCCGTCGCGGTCTTTCGCCAGGCCAGTGCCACGTTGTCAGACTCCGCGCGCATATCCACCGATGAGATATGCGCGTGCGTTCTTGCCGTTGCGGGAGTGCTTGGATGCCACCACATCCGCACGAGGGGGTCGGAGTCCGCTGTCTACGTCGACCTCCATGTTCAGGTCGACGAGACGCGCAGCGTGGCCGATGGTCATGAGATCGCCGAGAACGTCGAACGCGCGATCGGCGCCGCGTTTCCCCAGGTCGTTGACGTCATAGCGCACCTCGAACCCTACGACGAGTATCAGGCCACCAAGACCGAGCGCGAACAGACCTCCGCCCGTGGCTGAGGCGCGGGCCGTCCGCATGCGCGGCTACGGGTTGGTCCTACTTGCCGCGGCGTGCTGGGCCAGCGGCGGTCTCACGGCGAAGTGGCTGTTCACCGAGGCGACCGCCGAGACCGCCGCGTGGCCCGTTCCCCCGCTGGGGATCACGATCGACCCGACGGCACTCTCCGCCGGGCGGGCGTTCGCGGCATGCGTGATCCTGCTCGCGTACCTGCTTGTTTTCAGGCGCGAGGCGCTCGTTGTGAGGCCGAAGGACCTTCCGTTCCTGGCCGTCTTCGGCGTTGTCGGTCTGGCGGCGGTCCACTACACCTACTTCAAGACCATCTCGCTCACGAACGTGGCCACAGCCATCCTTCTGGAGTACCTTGCGCCGGTCCTCGTCCTTATCGTGGGCGTGGTGTTCATGAAGCATCGATGGACGTGGTCGCTGCCGGCGGGAGTGGCGCTGTCGGTGACGGGATGCGCGCTCGTTGTCGGCGCGATCGGAGGAGAGGGCCTGGTGGTGTCACCGGCCGGAGTTGCATGGGGGCTGGCCTCAGCCGTCTTCTTCGCCGCCTACTCGCTCATGGGCAGTGTCGCCGCCAAGCGGTTCACGCCCTACACGACGCTCGTGTACGGCCTTGGGTTCGCCTCGCTGTTCTGGTTGCTCGTGCTGGGCCCCGAGTCGACGATTCAGCTCTTAGCGGTGCCCGAATCCTTGGCCGCGGTCGTCTTTCTTGCGGTAGTGAGCACCGTGGTGCCGTTTTCGGCGTTCCTCATGGCGCTCAAGTACATCCCTCCCACCAACGCGACGGTGACCTCCACCGTGGAGCCGGCGCTTGCCGGTATCGGCGCGTTCGTGCTCTTCGGTGAGTCCTTGACGGCTGCACAGCTGCTGGGTGGTCTGCTGGTTCTCGCGGCGATCGCCATCGTGCAGCTGCCTGAGCGTGATCCCGCGCCCATACTGCCGCCACCGGACTGAGCGCGACGGCTCTGTTTGCCCTGCGCTTCTGCGCACTTGGTGGAGTAATCCTGATGCAGCGGGAGAAGAGGCGGGCACAGCGGTATACTTTTTGCATGGCGGCGCACTTGCGTCGACCACCGTTGCGGACGGCAAAGGGGGTGGGCAGTGGAACTCTCGCAGCGTCCTGACTTGCGACAGAAGGTCACCCTCTCGCCCCAGGTCTACCAAGGGCTGAGTATCCTCGCCATGCCCGTCGCCGAGCTTCAGCAGATGGTCGAAGTGGAGATGCTCGAGAATCCGGTGCTCGAGGTCGACGAGACAGAATCCGAGCCGGTAGAGGGCGAGGATCAGCCTGAAGACGCGCGCGACGACGAGCGCTCCTGGGACGAGTGGCTCGAGATGTATGAGGACCTCGACCAGCTCGGCGCCACGGCGCCGCGCGATCCCAACGCCGAGCAGACCAACACCGAGGACTACGTCGGCGGCATTCAGAGTTTTGACGACTACCTGCTCGATCAGGTCGCGCTGCTCGATGTGGATGAGGATGTCGAACATGCGGCGATGGCCGTGGTCGGCTCCCTTGATGGGGACGGCTTCTTCACCGGCTCGCTCGACGAGATCGCGGCGTTGGTCGGAGTCTCATCGACCGTAGCGGAGGCCGGGTTGCGTGCCGTGCAGCAGCTCGATCCTCCCGGCGTCGGAGCTCGGGATCTCAGCGAGGCGCTCTGCCTGCAGCTGGAGTTCCTCGGCATAGATGAGCCGCTCATGATGACCATCGTCAGGAATCATCTCGACGATGTCGCGTCGAATCACTTCCGCAAGATCGCGCGCGCGCTCCACGTGGACGAGGATGAGGTACGCAGGCTGGTCGAAGTTCTCAAGGTTCTCAACCCCCGGCCGGCCGGCGCGTTCTCGCCGGGCCCATCGCCCGGCTACATCGTGCCTGACGTCACGCTTCGGCGCTTCGACGATGAGTGGCTCATCATCCCGAACAACGAAGCGCTGCCCACTCTGCGGGTCTCGCCGCGATACCGGGCGATGCTCAAGAGCGGATCGAACGCCGACGACGAGACGCGGCGCTACCTCAAGGACAAGATCCGCTCGGCTGAGAGTTTCATCCGGAATGTGGACCGGCGTAAGGACACGGTCAGCCGTATCACCGAGATCATCATGGAGGTGCAGCGCGACTTCTTCGAAGACGGCAAGGGACCGCTGCGGCCCCTGCGTCTGGAGGACGTCGCCGTTGAGATCGGCGTCCATCTATCCACCGTCTCTCGCGGAGTCACAGGCAAGTACATGGCCACGCCGTATGGGCTCTACGAACTCAAGCACTTCTTCAGCGGTGGCTATCGGACGTCGAGTGGGATGGACGTGGCGGCGACGACCGTGAAGAGCCGTCTACGCGAGTTGGTCAAGGAGGAGGATCCCGCCAAGCCGCTGTCTGACCAGAAGCTTGCGGAGCTGCTTTCCGATGAGGGCGTGACGGTCGCCCGTCGCACCGTCGCCAAGTACCGCGAGGAACTCAGCATCGAGCCGAGCTGGGCCAGGCGCCGTCGATGACGCCGCAGAAAAGCGGTTTGGCCGGCGCAGGTCGGGAATCGGGACCGCAGCGCGACATCGACCACGAAGAGCGTCGGCGGGCCGGACGAGCGATTGTCGCCATCAGCGTGATGATCGTCTTCGTGACGCTTCTGCACATGTTCACTCCGGCGAGGAGCCTCCCGCTTCACATGCTCTACCGTCGCCTGTACTTCGTTCCGATCATCTACGCGGCCTGGGTGTTCGGAAGACGGGGCGGGCTGATCACCGGGGTCATCTCAGCCGTTCTGTACGGGGCGCACGTGTCCCTGATGCTCGGTGGGTCAGTGAGTCGATTCGACACCTGGCTTGAGATGATCTCGTTCGTCGCGCTCGGTCTGCTGTTCGGCGCATTGCGCGACATAGAGGTGCGCCGCTCCAGTGACCTGCAGCAGGTCTCATCGCAGTTGGAGGAGGCGTACAAGAAGCTCGAAGAGCGCGCCATCCAGCTCATCAACGTGCAGGATTACACCGCTTCGATCTTGCGCTCGATCACTTCGGGAGTGCTTACCGTGGGGCCCGATGGCTCTATCGCCACGGCCAATCCCGCCGCGGAGCGGATGCTTGGCATGACGGAGACCCAGATGGTTCCCCGGCCGATCGAGATTCTCTTCCGTGAAGACGGAGGGATTGCAAGTGACGTAGCCAAGGTGCTGTCCGGGCGCGTGCCCATGGCTCATCGTGAGGCGACGTTCGTCACGCCGATCGGGCGAGTCGTCCATGCTCAGGTGTCAACCTCGCGCATGAGGGCCGTCGGGGGATCGATTCTCGGGGCGGTCGTCACCCTCGAAGATGTCTCCGACATCCGTACGTTGACCGATCAGCTGATTCGAGCAGACCGTCTTGCCGCGATGGGCGAGCTCACTGCGGGTGTGGCTCACGAGGTACGCAACCCGCTGGGGGTGATCCGGGCAAGTGTGCAGCTGCTCGAGGATGCCCAGTGTGATAAGGAGCGCATCCACGTCGCAGCCGGGGTGATCAAGCAGGAGATCGACCGGCTGGACAGGGTCATCAAGGCGCTGCTCGATTTTGGTAGGCCAAGCAAGCCTACACTGGTGGATACCGACCTCGCCGGGGTGCTCGAGGACGTCGTGCTCTTCACGAGCCGCTTCGCCAAGCAGGCCAGCGTCCATATATCGTACGCGCGGCCTGAGGGGCTGCCACCCGTCTATGGTGATCCGGATCAGCTCAAGCAGGTCTTCTTGAACCTCGTGACCAACGCGGTACAGGCTATGGATGAAGAAGGCGGCAACATCGGCATCTTCGCGGAGTCCGACGGAGATTACGTGGTGGTCACGGTGGCGGACACGGGACCGGGAATCGCCGATGAGGACATCACGAAGGTGTTCGACCCCTTCTTCACGAAGCGGGCGGACGGTACCGGACTGGGATTGACGATCGTCCATCGCATCATCGACGAGCACGATGGTCATATCGAAGTCGAATCGTCGGAGCGGGGCACGACCTTCACGGTCTCGATGCCTGCGGTATTCAAGGAATAGGGACGGGGAGCGCATGCAGAAGAGAATCCTGATAGTCGACGACGAGAAGAATATGCGGTGGGTGCTCGGGCAGGCACTCACCGCTGAGGGGTTCGAAGTCGCCGAGGCGTCTGACGGCAAGGAGGCGCTTGCGGCCGCTGCCGACTTCGAGCCTGACCTCATGGTCCTCGACCATCGCATGCCTGCTCCGGACGGGATGGAGGTTCTGCGCCGCCTCAGGGGCAAAGGCGTCTCGTTCCCCATAATCATGCTCACGGCACACGGCAACGTCGAGCAGGCGGTTGATGCCATGAAGGCCGGAGCGAACGAGTATCTCACCAAGCCCTTCGACCTGGAGGAGCTCAAGCTCGCCATCAGCAAAGCGCTCATGTACCGGGACCTTGCCGCTGAGGTCGAACGCCTTCGCGAAGAGATCGGGCGTGAGTACGATGTTCAAGGAATCGTAGCGTCGGATCAGCGCATGCTTGAGGTCCTTGAGACCGTGCACAAAGTGGCTCCGACGAGCGCGACCGTCATGATCTACGGTGAGTCGGGCACGGGCAAGGAGCTTATCGCACGCGCCCTCCACAATCTTTCGGAGCGAGCCACGAAGCCGTTCGTGTCCGTGTCTGCCGGCGCGTTGCCCGAGACGCTGCTGGAGAGCGAGCTCTTCGGTTACGAGAAGGGCGCGTTCACCGGCGCCATGACAGGCAAGCCCGGGCGATTCGAGTTGGCAAACACCGGGACCATCTTCCTCGACGAGATCGGCGACATCTCGGCGGCGACTCAGGTCAAGCTCCTGCGCGTCTTGCAGGAGCGACGCTTCGAGCGGCTCGGCGGAACGCGCTCCATCGACGTCGACGTACGTATCGTCGCCGCTACGAACCAGGATCTGCAGCAGTTGATCGTCGATGGCGGATTCCGCGAGGACCTCTTCTATCGCCTCAACGTCGTCCCCGTGACCTTGCCCCCGCTGCGCCAGCGCTCAAGCGACATCTCGCTTCTGGTGGCGCACTTTCTTGAGAAGTCGAACGCGGGTAGCAAGGTGATCTCAGGTGAGGCGATGCAGGCGCTCGCCTCTTACCAGTGGCCCGGAAACATCCGCGAGTTGGAGAACACGATCGAGCGCATGGTCATCCTGTCCCACGGCGATGAGATAGGAGTCGACGACCTGCCTGCAGAGGTCCGTTCCGGTGTCGTCAGTGCGGGGCGGGCGAGCTGCGGTTTCGTACTGCCGGAAGACGGGACGAACCTTGAAGAGGTTGAACTCGACCTCGTTCGTCAGGCACTCGACCGCACCGGTTCGAACCTGCCCAAGTCCGCGAAGCTTCTGGGACTCACGACCAAGACGCTTGAAGCCCGCATGCAACGTCTCGGGTTGTAGGGCGAGGGTCTGCCGCTGGCACATCGCTTGCACTGACGTAGTGCAAGCAGTTCACCTTCGTCTGAGAGTCCCTTGTCCATGCAGACACCGCCCGCCTTCGTCACAAGTGTCTTGGATCGAATCTTCGGGCTCTCTGGGCGCGACGGTTCGGCAGTGACTCCGGGCGTCGGGTTGACGTGCCCCCAGTGCGACGGTCCGGTCAGGACCGATTGGCGGCTCTGCCCTCACTGCGGAGCGCTCCAGACGACGGAGAGGGCTGACGGGTCCAACGGCAGCCTTCTGACAGGGCCGATCAAGGGGGGCGAGTGAACGTATGGCTTCGAAGACGGTCACGCTGAGCACTTCAGGGATGCACTGCGGTTCGTGTTCGATGCTGATCGACATGACTCTTGCTGACGTGCCGGGGGTCGAGTCGAGCAAGACGGACCATGTCGACGGGACGACCCTCGTGTCCTACGACGACGATCGGGTCACCATCGACGAGATCATCGCCGCCATCCGCGTGGTCGGCTACGAGGCGGCTCAGTTGTAGCGTTCTGGTGTGGCGGCACGCGCTTTGGGGGACGGTCTTACTGAACCACGGTCGTTGCACAACGTATACCCCATAGGGTATAGTAGCGTCTCGAACGTGCGAAGCGTGTTCGTCGCGACCGGTTCTTCCCAAAGGGTGGTGCTCAGTGTCTGAGGTAGTTGCTCTTGGCGTGGCGTTTCTCGCCGGCGTGTTGTCGTTTCTCTCACCTTGCGTGCTCCCGCTGATTCCCGCCTACCTTTCGTTCATGACCGGGTTGACGAGCGCCG
Source organism: Coriobacteriia bacterium (assembly GCA_034370385.1). NCBI lineage: Bacteria > Bacillati > Actinomycetota > Coriobacteriia > Coriobacteriia bacterium. Next base: position 86,745 of record JAXMKZ010000059.1, on the reverse strand, counting down.
AGCTCTCGGGTGGAGCGTCTCGCATCAAGGTCGTGGTGCCAGCGGTGCTGTTCGTGCTGGGCTTCTCCACCGTCTTCGTGTCGATGGGCGCGACGGCGTCGGTGCTGGGTCAGTTCCTGACGGAGTATCGGGAGATCATCGAGATGGTCGCGGGAGCCGCTGTCATCGCGTTCGGCGTGTTGATGCTCGGCATCATCAAGGTTCCGTGGCTCTATAGCGAAGCCCGCATGGACCTCGGGCGCTCCCGCTCCTTCGGGCGCGGTGCCGCGTTCGTCATGGGTGCTGCGTTTGCGGCGGGCTGGACGCCGTGTGTCGGACCCATTCTGGGCACCATACTCACGATGGCGGGCTCGTCGGCGAGTGTCGCTTCGGGCGCGCTGCTTCTGCTGGCGTACTCGATGGGACTCGGTCTGCCGTTCATAGCGGTCGCACTGCTGTTCGGGCGCATGACGGGGCTTCTGAAGTGGCTGAACCGGCACTCGTTGGTGATGAATCGCATCGCCGGGAGTCTGCTCATCGTGATTGGCCTGCTGATAGTCACCGGTCAGTTCGGAGCTGTGGCGGCGTGGTTGACGCAGTCCATCCCGGCCATTGAGTTCGATCTGCCGACGCTCAACGAATGATCGCGTGGCTCTGAGGCGCTGCGCGCCGGACCGTCTTTCGGGTACGATTGATAGGTTCGCCGCACTCGCTGCGTCGTTGAGGGAGCCATGGTCAGACGTCCGCGCGCTTCACAAGGGCTTTCGGCGAGAGTCGTTCGCGCCACCCTGACCGTCGGCATCGCGACGGTGTTCGCCGCTGCGGTGGTGGCCATGATCACCACGTCGAATCTCGCCTCGGAGCGGGCCGACGCCCGCGATCTGGTGGCAGTACAGCTTGTCGAGGACGCCATCAACGAGCGCCTGTTTGCCGCCGACGAGGTCATCGAGCGCACGAGCGCGACCGCTGCCGCATCGAAGACCGAGATGGAGCTGGTCTCGTCCGTCGCTTCGCTGCCGGCAGGTGGCGGCGGCATGTTCGATCGCATGATGGTGGTGGAGGCTGGAACCGCGCGAAGCCTCGCAGGCTCTCCCGATCGTCTGTCGTCAAGACAGGTTCGCGCCCTCAGGGCGTACAAGGATGCCATCAGGGGATCCACGGGCTTCGCGAGCTTCAAGACGGAAGATGGCGAGCACGCCATCTGGGTCACCAGGACGACGGCGACTGCGTGGGGTTCGCCGGTCGTCGTGCTCGCACGGCTCAACGACGACTTCATCGAGCGCGCGCTGGCGGCCGCGGTCCGCAATCAGCCAGGACGCCTCATGGTGCTGATCGACTCGGGTGAACTGGCGGGGTTCGCGGGGCAGCGCGCGGCGCCCCGGCTGGAAGGCGCTCGTTGGGAGCCGGCAGGTAATGGCATCGGCCGCGTGACGTTCGCTGTTGCGAGCGGTGAGCGGTACTCGGGCTTCTACAGTGACATCCGCGGAGCTACCGGAATCGACTGGCGAGTGGCTGCAGCTGAGCCGGCGGCGGCGGACACCCGAGCCTCGTTCATGACGGTGGCCCCGTTCTTCATGGTTCTTGTCTTCGGCGGGCTCGTGGGCGTGGCGCTCGCCTGGAACGTGACTCGACAACTGGTCAAGCCGCTCAAGGATCTCGAGCGGGTGGCGCGGGCCGCCGCATCCGGCGCGTACGTCAAACCGCTGCCGATCTCGGAGACCGATGATGAGATCGGTCGAGTGGCCCAGGCGTTCAATCAGGTCACGCTGCGTCTCAATGCACTGCACGATCTCTCCCAGTTGCTGGCAAGTGCGTCCCGGCTCGACCAGGTTCTGGACGGCATTCTATCGGCGATGGGTCACATCGTCGGGCCGGGCGCGTCAGCGGTCTACCTGCTGGATCACGAGCGTGCCCGATTGGTTCCCGTTCGCGCGCGCGGCATCGGCATGTCGAGCGTGAGTACCGTCGACACATCGACGGGGGGCTGGCTTGTTGAGGCTCTGGGCAGCACGGGTCCCGTGACGTACTCCGCAAACCCCGGACAGCTTGCCAACGAGCTTCCCGGTCTGGCCAGCTCGGCCCGCTCGGCGCTGGCGGCGCCGCTCGTGGCCGGTCATGAGGCACTCGGACTCGTGGTCATGCTCCGCGACTCGGAAGACGAAGTCACTGAGGCCGAGATCGAGATGGTGCGGACCTTCTCCGCTCAGGCGGCGGTCGCCGTCCAGACGTCACGCCTGTTCGAGATCGAGAGCGAGTCGAGGCACGTTGCCGAGGCGCTGCGTGCGGTTGCAGAGGAGCTTGTGCGACCCGCGACGTTGGCTGCGTCGCTCGGCATCGTGGAAGAGATCATCTCCGACCTGTTCGGTGCGAGCGCGGCACGGATCGTGATCGTGGACCGTGCCGTCCTCGGGCTGGCTCCGTCGACCAACGCGGGCGAGGACGATTCCTTGGTGGCGATCGCGCAGCTCCATCTCCAGCCGGATGGCGCCACGGTCATCGTCAAGCGAGGAGAGGACTTCGCAACCGACAGGGCCCTCGACGATCATGATGGCGAGCTGCTCATGCTCGTTCCGATCGATTTCGAGAGCGACCATGGAGCCGCGTTGGCGGTATTCATGACCGAAGGCGCCGACACGGGCAGCATGGACATCGCCCGCGCCCTGTCAGACGAAGTCGCACTGGCGCTCGAGAATGCCTACTTCTACGAACGTGCGCTTGCCCGAGCGGCCAATCTCGAGACCATCTTCCGCATCAGCCAGGACGTGGCGTCGGAACTCCAGGTGAACGTCGTGCTCAACCGCGTCATCGAGGTCGTTCAGAAGATCCTCTCGGCGGAAGCGGTCATGCTCTGGTCGTACGACAGCAGGCGACGCACGCTCGGAACCGCGATGGTACGTGGTGTTGTCCCCGCGCATATCGTTGCGCTGGAGCTCGAGCCCGGACAGGATCTGCCCGGGCGTGTGTTCGCATCGCGGACCCCTGTCTCACTGCCGAGCCTCTCGCTTGGAATGGGGGGTGTGGCCGGCAGCGCGGCGTCGCAGGGGCTCAATTCGTTGCTCGCTGTGCCGCTGCTGGCGCGTGGCCGCTCGATCGGCGTGCTCATGGTGCTGGCAGAGGCTGCCGGGGCGTTCAGCGACGAGGACATGAGCATCATGCAGACGTTCGCTTCCCAGGCGGCTTTGGCGATCGACACAGCGCGCATGTACAGCCGCGAACATGAGGTGGCGCACGTGCTGCAGCAGTCGATCCTCCCCAAGGCGCTGCCCGATTTCCCTGAGGTCACGACCTCGAGCGTCTACGAGCCTGCGGGTCTGGATACCGATATCGGCGGCGACTACTACGACCTGTTCAGGGCGTCCGATGGGGCGATCTGGTTGGCTATCGCCGACGTGTGCGGCAAGGGCGTTGAGGCCGCGACGAAGACCTCGATGATCAAGTACGCGGTCAGGGCATTCGTCGCGGCGGGACTGATGCCCGGAAGCGTCACCACTGAGGTCAACCGCATGACAGCGCAGTCCGGTGACCCGAGTCAGATCGTGACGTTGTGGGTCGGGAGGTACGACGTGGTGGGCGGGCGTCTGTCGTGGGCGGACGGAGGGCACCCGGCGGCGATACTTCAGCGGGCGGATGGGTCCTTGGACATGCTGGGCCCCACAGGTCCGCTGTTGGGCGCGATAGCTGAGGTTGAGTTCGATGAGAACGAGGTCGATTTCGTCGCAGGGGATCGGCTCCTGCTCTACACCGATGGAGTCACCGAGGCCCGACAAGGGAATACGTTCTTCGGAGAGGAGCGCGTGACCGCAGCCATGGTCGGCGGCGCCACGGTAGAGGAACTGGCCTCCCGACTGCTCGCGGCGGTACAGGATTTCGTGAGCGGCGAGTTGCGCGACGACATCGCCATACTTGCCGTCGAGGTGTGCAGCGTGCTCGGCGACGCCGACAAGAAGGAGTGACCCGACAGCCCCATGACCTCCAATCATGAACTAACCCACGAACTAGGACCGAGGGCATGCGTCGTTCGGCTCAGCGGCGATCTTGATATCGCTGTCGTGCCGGAGCTTCGCCGTGAACTCGTCGGTGTACTTGAGGGCGGGTGCGCGAATCTGGTCTTGGACCTGTCCGAAGTCGACTATGCCGACAGCACCGCCTTGGGACTGCTCGTGTGGCTGGATCATCGTCTTCGACCGGCCGGCGGCAGATTGGTACTGGCGGGAGCCAATCGGGACGTGTCTCGCATCCTTGAGCTGTCGGGGCTTGCGGCTGTCGCTTCGAGCATCTCCACATCATCCTCGCTTGCAGAAGCTCTCGAGGGCCTGGAACTGGGTGAGCCGGACTCCGAACCACTCTGGGAGCAGGAGTTCGACATCGAGGCCGACGTCGACCATCTCTCGGCTTCACGCTCGGTGATCGCCGACTCGCTCCGATCTTTGGGATTGCCTGAGGCGGCACTGTTCGATGTCAAGGTCGCCTTGGGTGAGGCGCTCGCCAACGCCATTCGCCACGGCGCACCGACGAGCGGAAAGGCCGCTGTGCGCGTGAGGGTGGTCGCCTTTGGCGACCGGGTCGTCTTCGAGGTCACGGACAACGGACCGGGGTTCAACGGCGCCCCTAAGGACAGCGACGATCTGTATGCCCCCGGAGGACGCGGGGTCATGTTCATGCGGGCGCTGATGGACAGAGTCGAGTACGGTGAAGCGCCGTCGGGTGGCACCCTGGTGCGCTTGACGAAGCATCGCGCCGGTGTCAGCTGATGCCAAGACGACGCGATTCATCCCGGCGCGTGTTGGTCACCCATTCATCCTACGGTGGCCCCTCTCAGGCGATCGCCGAGGCGCTTGCCGCGGGCCTCAAGTCCGGTGCCGGTGACGTGCGCGTGGACACCCTCGATTTCCTTGATCGGGAGATGCCGAATCTGGGTGTCCTGGCGCGCTTCGCCTACCAGCAGACACCGGAGTTCTTTCCGGGGTTCGCGGGTAGCCTGGCCGATGCACCGCAGGACGGCGCTCTGATCGAGGAGACGCGGCGGCGGGGGATTCCGGCTGCCGCTTTGCAGTGGGCACAGACGGGTGCGCGCGCGGTCGTCTCGACCTGCCCCATCGCGACGGCCGCGTTCGCTGAATCGCGGCCGAGTGTCGATGCACTGGTGGCTGCAGTGATCTCGGACTACTCGGCCCATCACCTGATCTTGCACCCGAAGGTTGACCTGCTCTTCGTTCCGACGGGTGAAGCGCGCGACGATCTGGTCGTCCGTGGGTTCCCCTACGACCGGATCGTCGTGGCCGGGACCCCGGTACACGATCGAGTGATCGGCCGCGCTTCGCGAGCGGCGTGTGCGACGGAACTCGGGTTTGCCGACCGTTTCACCGTCGCGGTCGCCGGAACCGGGATTCTCAACGCAAGCCGTGACGTGGTATCGGAGCTGGCGGCGTCGGGCATCCAAGTCGCCGCATTGGCCGCCGGAGAGCCGCGCGTGCGGCGCAGGCTCGATGCTGCGGCCGCAGAAACGGGCTCGGTGGCCGTCGTGAGCGAGACCCGTCGATACGGTAGTGCCCTGAGTGCCGCAGACGCGCTCGTCGCCCCGGCAGGCTCTCCACGTGTCGGTGAGGCCCTCGCATGCGGACTGCCGATCGTCCTTTATAATCCCCTACCGGCGAGGGAACTGTTCAACGCCGATTTTCTCGTCAACTGGGGAGCGGTGCTGCTGGCGCGTGACGAGGATGACGTCGTGGAGAAGTGTCGCTATCTTGCGTCCCACCCACCGCGACTCGCGCAGGTCGCCGCCGCCGCCGCAGCCCTCGGTCGACCCGGGGCGACGCGCGCCATCTGTGACCGCGTTCTTGCAGCGCTGTGACGTCTCGGGGGGAGGAAGACGTGGAACGAGCGGGTCACCGAACGAGCACCGGACCTGCCTGCCGCGTCTCCCTCTGCGCCACGGTGTCGACGTGCTGAAGGCAGTCTTCTTCGACGTGGGCAATACGTTGCTCGCTCCGTTCCCCAGCGTGTCGGAAGTTGTGAGACAGGTGCTCGCCGACGAGGGGCACCTGAGGGACCTCTCGGCCATTGACGCGCTTCTTCCGCTCGTGGACGAGTACTACGAGGACCGATACCGTACGGACGATACATTCTGGACAAGCGAGCAGGAGACGTCGCAGGTATGGGTCGGCATGTACTCACTGCTCTGTCGCCGTCTCGGAATCGATCTGGACGCCGAGAGAATCGCCCTGCGCGTGTATGACGAGTTCGGTTCCGCCGACCGCTGGAGAGCCTATGAAGATGTTGAGCCGGCGTTCGAACGACTCTCTTCGGCCGGCTTGGCGCTGGGCCTCATATCGAACTGGGATCGCCGGCTTGGCGGGTTGATCGAAGGGCTGGGTCTTTCTCGCCATTTGGATGTCATCATCTCGTCGGCGCACGTCGGTCTGCACAAGCCCGACCCGCGTATATTCGAGCTGGCATGCGAACGCGTGGGCGTGGCGCCGTCAGAGGCTGCCCACGTCGGCGACCACCACTATGCCGACGTGCTCGGGGCGATGTCAGTGGGAATGACGCCCGTGCTCATCGATCGTCATGGGCTGCCGGTGCCCCCCGAAGCTCCTGAGCGCGTCCTCACCACCCTCGACGATCTCGAGGCCGTACTGGGACTGGAGGGCTGATACATGAGGACGTTCTTGTTGTGGCTCGCGATTCCGCTCATGGTGCTCGGCTCGTTGACCCTCGCGTACGGCGCATACGATATGGCGTCGGAAGCTTGGGACGGAATCGTCGACTATCAGACACCCTACCTGGCAAGCGATCTTCCTGCCTCCTACGCGGGCCCGCCCGTCGCCGAGAGCGTCATTCTGATCATCGTCGACGGGCTACGCGAGGATGCCTCACGGGAGATGTCGTCGCTGGAGTCGCTGCGGGACTATGGTGCCTCGCTGATCCTGACAGCCCCCCAGCCTTCGTTGAGCTACCCCAACTGGACCACTGTCCTCACCGGCACGCGTCAAGATGTGCACGGTGTGGTGACGAACTGGCATGAGGGACGAATCCGAGCCGAGACGCTGCTGGACACCGCCTATCAGGCCAAGATTCCCTACGTCGTCGTGGGTCCGAGCGACATCGCGACGCTGTATCCCGCGGCGCGGCAGGCGACGGGCTCTTTCTTCCTGGACTGGTCCGAGGAGTATCTGAGCGGACGATATATCGATGAGACCCTCCGGCTGATCCGTGAGAAGAAGCCGCGTTTCGTGCTGCTTCACCTTCCCGATGTCGATGAGGTGGGGCACAGCTTCGGCGGCGGGAGTCCTGAGTACGCCCAGATGGTCGGGCGCGTCGACACGGATCTGCGCCGACTTGTCGAGCAGACGCAGGGCACCGGGGCCGCCTTCGTGGTGGTGGCGGATCACGGCCACATCGACACCGGTGGTCACGGCGGGTGGGAGCCGGAGGTGGTTTCCGTACCAGGTGTGATCGCCGGCGAGGGCGTCCGGGTCCTCGAAGGCGAGGCGCGTCTCGAAGACATCGCGCCGACCGTCGCTGTCATGGCAGGCTTCCCATCGCCACGCAACGCGACCGGCCAGACGCTGGACAGTGCGCTCGCGACCTCATCCGCCGCTGGGGTACTGGCGTCTCAGGCACAACGAAACGCCGCAGCGCGTGCCTATGCCGAGGTCATTGCAGGACCTGCGGGGGTGGCCTACGATCGTCAACTGCCGCCCACGGCGACGGCTGAGGTCACGACCCAGTACCTGCAGGATGTGTCCGATGCGCGGCTTGCGGCGGACCGTGCAGGGCGGCTTTCTGGCCAAGGGGTGCAGCTTGCGATCGCCTCGGTGCTCACGCTGCTGTTCGTCCTCGTGGCATCGTGGAGGGCCTTCGTCGCTGCAATCTGTGGCTCGGCGGCCTACTACGCGGTCTACAACATCCTGTTCTTCGTCGTTCACGGCAATCGGTGGTCGCTCTCGTCGTTCAACTCGGAGGACTTGATCGAGGCGTGGATGAACACGAGGCTCATCGAAGCCGCCATCGCCGGTCTGGTAGCTGCGGTGGTGGCCGCCGCCGTGTATCCGCTGCTGCGCCGTCATCCCAAGCAGCCGTCCGGGCGCTATCTCCCCGGATGGCTCGTGCTCGGCCCGCTTGCCGTCGTGGTGACCCAGTTGACGCTCGCGCTGCAGGTCGCGTGGTTCCTGTGGGCATGGGGACTTGAGCCTACGTGGCGACTTCCCGATCTCATGTGGGGGTTCAAGTGCGACCTTGATCTCGTGCAGATCACCGCGCTGGGAGCCGCTGTTCTGCTTTCACCCGCGCTGACCTATGTCGTGGGACGGTATCATCCCCTAGTCCGCGTTCACTCCTCCAAGGAGGCGTAAGAGATGGCGTTCAAGGATCTTCGCGAGTACATGACCCTGCTCGAGCAGCGGGGCCAGCTGCGGCGTATTACCACACCCGTCGACCCCAACCTGGAGATCTGCGAGATCGCGGACCGCGTGAGCAAACAGGTCGGGCCGGGACTGCTGTTCGAGAATCCCGTGAACCGCCAGACCGGCGAGCAGTACTCGATGCCTGTCGCAATCAACCTCATGGGCAGCTACGACCGCATGGCGTGGGCGCTCGGTGCTGACGCCGAGACGGGTACCTGGCGCGATCTGGATGCGAAGGCGCGCGAGCTCATGGAGCTCCTGCCCCTCGACATGCCTGCTGGCATGAAGGGCAAGCTCGATGTGCTCATGGGTCTCAAGGATCTCGCCACAGCGGGGGCCAAGGAGATCAAGCGCGCACCGGTCCAAGAGGTCGTGTTGCGCGGCGAGGACGTGGATCTGGGCAAACTCCCGGTGCTCACGACATGGCCTGAGGATGGCGGGCCGTTCATCACGCTTCCCCTCGTCGTGACGAACAACCTCAAGGGGCGCCCGAACGTGGGCATGTACCGGCTCCAAGTGTTTGACAAGAACACCACCGGCCTGCACATCCATGAGCATCACGACGGAGCGAAGAATCTCCGCGCCTGGAAGGACTCCGGCGAACAGCGCATTCCCGTTTCGGTGGCGCTCGGGGCCGATCCGGTCACCATCTTCTCAGCGACCGCTCCGGTGCCGCCGATGATCGACGAGTACCTGTTCGCAGGCATCCTGCGTGGCGAGCCCGTTGAGGTCGTCAAATGCGTGACGAACGACCTTCTCGTGCCGGCGCACGCAGAGATCATCCTCGAGGGATGGTGCGATCTGGAAGAGACGCGGTGGGAAGGTCCGTTCGGGGATCACACGGGCTACTACTCGCTTGCTGACTACTTCCCGGTGTTCCACGTCGAGGCCATCACGATGCGCCGTGACGCGATCTACCCCACCACGATCGTAGGCCGACCGCCGATGGAGGACTGCTACCTCGCCAAAGCCACCGAGCGCATCTTCTTGCCGGTGGTCAAGGCGATGATGCCTGAGGTCGTCGACTACGACCTGCCGCTTGAAGGGGTGTTCCACAACTGCGCCATCTTCCAGATTCGCAAGGAGTTTGCCGGGCAGGCGTTTCGCGTGATGAACTTCGCCTGGTCGATGGGTCAGATGATGTTCACGAAGTACGTCATCGTCGTGGACGAGGACGTCGACTGCCATGACTACAGCCAGGTGGCGTGGCGCTGCTTCAACAACGTCGATCCGAGCCGTGACATCCTCATAAGCAAGGGGCCGCTCGACCGGCTCGACCACTCATCCAACTTCGAGAGCTTCGGCTTCAAGATGGGCATCGACGCGACCCGCCCGATCGCGGGGGAGGGCCACGAACGTGACTGGCCGGATGCCTTGGAGATGGACCCCGAGGTCAAGGCACGCGTTGACGCTCTGTGGGCGGAGCTCGGTCTGTGAGCGAGAAGATGGCTGTGGCCGCGCGCCCACCCTCGAAGGTCCAGGTCTTCCTCGAGCTGGTGAAGTTTGAACATTCGGTGTTCGCGCTTCCTTACGCCTACATCGGCGCCCTCTACGGGGCGATGTGGGCCGGTGTCGGCGCGGACCAGTGGCCGACGGCTGCGGACCTCGTGTGGATCACCGTAGTGATGGTGGGCGCGCGGGCGTTCGCGTTCGTACTCAATCGGGCTATCGACAAAGAGATCGATGCACGCAATCCGCGCACGGCGGGCCGTGCGATTCCCGCGGGCCTCATCAAGGCCTGGGAGCTCTGGCTCTTCACGGGAGTCATGCTCGCCGCGTACCTGGTCGGGGTGTGGCAGCTCGCGCCCATCACCCACGTGCTGTGGCCGATTCCCCTGATCGCGTTCGCGATCTACCCCTACACGAAGCGCTTCACGCCCCTGTGTCACTACTGGCTCGGGTTGTGTCTGGGCCTTGCTCCGGTGGGAGGGTGGGTCGCTGTGGGCGGTTCCATCAGCCATCCGGCGCCATGGGTCCTCGGACTGGGTGTCCTGCTGTGGACGGCGGGATTCGACATCATCTACGCCACGCAGGACGTCGAGTGCGACCGGCGTGACGGGGTCCACTCCATGCCCGCCGACTACGGGGTGCCTGCAGCATTGGTGCAGACGCGCATCGCGCATGTGCTCACCATCGTTCTGCTGGCCACCGGTGGATGGCTCGCCGAGGCCGGGTGGGCATGGCTCGCCGGTGTGGCTGTCGCGGCCGTGCTGTTGGGGTACGAGAACCTCATCGTGCGAGCTGATGACCTGAGCCGCGTCGACGCGGCATTCTTCACCGTGAACGGGATTATCGCCGTGGTAGTGGGCACCGGTGCGTTCGTGGATCGGTTGCTCTCCTGACGAACAGGGGTGAACGCATGGCACGCATCGCACTCATCATGACCGGTGCCTCGGGAAGCGCGTATGGCATGCGAATCACCGAGCAGCTCCTCGTGTTGGGACACGAGGTCGTGTTCTGCGCGACCACGGCGGGTCGGGAGGTATGCGCCTACGAACTCGGCTTCGAACTTCCGTCCGATGATGCGGCTACGGCGGCTACGGCCCTGGGTTCCTTCCTCGAACTACCGGGAGTGGACCGGCTCAGAGTCGCGATGCCGCAGGACCTGTTCGACCCGATCGCGAGCGGATCTCACCAGCTGGATGCCGTGATCGTGGCGCCGGCAAGCATGGGCTTTTGTGCGAGTGTCGCTGCCGGCCTGGCGTCAGATCTGGCTCAGCGGGCCGCCGATGTGGCGCTCAAGGAGCACCGACCACTCGTGGTGATGCCACGTGAGACACCCTTGTCGCTCGTGCACCTACGCTCACTGACCGCCCTCACCGAGGCGGGAGCGATCATCGTCCCGGCGATGCCCGCGTTCTATCAGCGGCCCTCGAGCATCGATGACATGGTCTCCTTCATGGCAGGGAAGGTTCTCGATGTGCTCGGAATCGAACATGCGCTGTTCACCCGATGGGGAGACGGCGAGCAAGACCGCGCCTGAAGGGGGATTCTCGGTTCTCGAGGGTTAGTCTTCGGGCTTGGTGGGTTATAGAAGTGCTATGGGTACCGCGACTCCCGGGAGGGACCATGACAGACGAGAGCAATGCCCCCACGCCCGATTTGCCAGGTGAGCCTGATGCCGCCGTCGAGGCGGCGCCGGCGGTTGAGCCCGATGCCCCCGCACCGATGATGGAGCCATCCGAGTCAGTGGCCGAGGCTCCCGTTCCGGCGGCAGACCCGATACCGGACCCGCCGCCTGCCCCACTCGCGCCGGAGTACACACCTGCCGCCCCGCCGCCCGCACCGCCGCAGCCGGAGTACGCACCGGCTGCCGCCCCGCCGCCCGCACCGCCGCAGCCGGAGTACGCCCCTCCGCCCGCCCCGCCGATGCCTGGCTATGTAGCCCCGACCGCTCCTCCGCAGCCGACCTACGCTGCCCCGGTGGCTCCGGCGGGGGACAAGCAGAAAGTCGTAGCTGGAATACTTGCGATCTTGCTGGGTGCTTTCGGCATCCACAAGTTCTACCTCGGCTACAACAAGGAGGGCATCATCCTTCTGGCGGTCTCGCTGATCTCGTTCGGAATGCTCGCATGGATACCTTCGATCATCGGCCTCGTTGAGGGAATAATGTATCTGACGAAGACCGACGAGGAGTTCTACGCCATGTACGTCGCAGGCAGGAAGGCGTGGTTCTAGCCTGTTTCCGCAGTTCGCAAGGTTGTAGAAGGGCCCGGGGGAGATCCCGGGCCCTTTGAGCTTGACGAACCTCGACCTCAGGTTCAGACTGATGGTTGTTGGGTCAGTGAACACAGCACAGTCGTAGCAGTAGTCGTAGCACAAGAGGAGTAGCCATGACCCTGGCGCAGGCGCGCAAGCGCTTCCCCAACGTTCCCACCGATATCGTCAAATGGGCGGTGGAGAACATCCGTGATCCTCGCGATCTTGAACGAGGACTGAATCGTCTCGAGCAGGCACGGCGCGTTCAGATCAAGTACGCGGGCTGACAGCATCGCCGCCGGCGCTCTTGCGCCGCAAGGGTAGCGCCAGACGACGCCGCGGGCGGTAGTCGTTGATTGCGCGCTCGTAGTGGTGCTCGAGCCTCTCCGCCTGGTGCTCGATCGAGAAGTGGCCGGCGCGCTCGCAGGCGGCATGCGCGAATCGTACTCGGCGCTCGTCGTCGGCGAGGAGCGCGTCGAATGCGTGTCCGAGGTCTTCGGCCCGTCCAGGGGTGATGAGCCCGGTCCGGCCGTCGATGACAAAGTCCTCGACGGCGCGGTCCTCGACGGCGACTATCGGCAGACATGCCGCCATCGCTTCGCCGATGACGAGGCCTTGGGTCTCGCTTGTGGATGCGAAGGCGAAGCCGTCGGCAAGGTGATACGCGGCCACGACGTCCTCACGGTCCAGGTACCCCACGAAGGTGACCCTGTCGCCCAGATCGAGCTCTTCGACGATCGAGTCCAGTTCGCCTCGGTATGGTCCATCGCCGGCGATCACCAGTCGGATGCGTGCGTTCCTGGTGTGCCACAGCGCACGCAGGAGCAGCTCGACGTTCTTTTCTCGTCCCAATCGACCCATGAACAGAAGAACGCGGTCTCCGGGGCGGGGCCGTATGCGCGCTTCCATTCGGGTGAGCGCCTCGGGGGTCGGAGCGGCGAAACGGCGGGTGTCGACGCCCGTGGCTATGACGTCGATCGGTACTCGCACACCCCAGTCGCGCAGGTGCAGCTCTATCTTCGTGGACGGGGCGATGATGGACGTGCACATCTGACAGAAATCCCGAGACAGTCGTTCGGCGAGCTTTCGGGTGAGGCGGGTCTCCCACACGTAGTGGACGTACTCGGGGTAGAGCGTATGGTACGTGTGCACGTAGGGAATCTTGGCGCGACGGGCGACGTTCAGTCCGTAGAGACCGATCGCGAACGGGTCGTGCGAATGCACGACGTCCAAGTCGACGGCATCAAGAATCCGCAGGGCCTCGATGGAGATTGGCGTTGCAAGCCGCATCTCAGGCTGAAAGACGAAGGGGAGCGACGGAAATCGGATGACCCGGACCCCGTCGGCCTCGTGTTCAGGCGTGGGGGCGAACACGTACACCTCGTGCCCACGGCGTTCCAGCGCGTCCTTGAATAGCTGGATCGACGTGACCACCCCGTTGATCTGGGGGGTGTAGGTATCGGTGAAGAATCCGATCCGCACAGGGCTCCCCTCAAAGGAGTTGGTGTCGCCGGTGGTCTAGTGGCGCCGCGGGTGAGTGTAGCAAAGTGACCCGAAACGGTCTCCGTGACAGCGAACGGCCGACCGGTACGCGCCGGTCGGCCGTGTGCAGAGTCTGGAGGCGACGCCCAGATTCGAACTGGGGATAAGGGCTTTGCAGGCCCCTGCCTTGCCACTTGGCCACGTCGCCCTATTGGTGGCGCCGAGCGCCGTGTCAAACAGCGGAGGTCGGCCTCATCGGGCCATTCGGGCCACTAAGACCGACCTCCGTCGAGGTGCGATGGAGCGGACGACCGGATTCGAACCGGCGACCCCAACCTTGGCAAGGTTGTGCTCTACCAACTGAGCCACGTCCGCGCGCAACGGCTAGTCTAGCGATTGGGTATGGGTGGCGCAAGAACAATTTGGAGCGGTCCTAGCCGCTCGGCAGATTAGGGTCTAGGCATCGCCGCCTGCTTTGGTAAACTATCGTTCGCTGTCCTCACGGACAACGTCGCATCACAGATGGGCGCTTAGCTCAGGGGGAGAGCACTTCCTTGACGCGGAAGGGGTCAGAGGTTCAAATCCTCTAGCGCCCACCATTCACAGACACGACCCGCCACCCGCGAAAAGACGCGGTGGGCGGGTCTTCTGTTTACGGGGAGCCGGACTCACTCCTGTATCCTCAGGGAATCGCGAAGAGGAAGGGATCGCCTTGTTCGCCGAAGCCATCGATGTCGCATCTGGTTTCACCTTTCCCTACGTGGGGCTGCGACGTCGCGCCGACGGGTCGGTATTCACCGTTGTCGCCAGCTTCGTGGTCATCAACTCCGACGGCTGGGTGGTCACATCAGCTCACATCGTTGAAGAGATGCTCGCCGCTATGCGATCCGCCGAACAGGCGGCCGCGGACCCGGGGCGACCCTTGTCTGCTGAGCTCGTGACCGAACGCACAGAGATCTGGGCGCTGAACCCGGCGGCGAACTCTCAGTTGGTCGGGGGCCGCGTCAACCGTGCCGCCGATCTTGCCATTGGCAGACTCGAGCCCTTCGACCCCGCTTGGCTCCCGGTCGCACCGGTGCTTCGCGACACTGACACTGCCCCCCTCAGGCAGGGCGAGTCGGTCTGCCGACTGGGCTTTCCGTTCCATACGGTGGAAGCGGCGTGGGATGGCGACGAGAACCGATTCGCTCTTGCGAAGAACGCATTCCCCGCGCCACGGTTCGCGCTCGACGGCATCATCTCGCGATTCAACCGGCGCACTTCGGTCGACGGGGCGGAGGTGACGTTCGTGGAAACCTCCTCTCCGGGGCTGAAGGGACAGTCGGGCGGACCGCTGCTCGACACGGCGGGACGGATCATCGGTATCCAGTCGCAGACCGCTCATCTGGATCTTGGCTTCGACGCCCGCTACCCGGCATCGGACGGGCAGCCGGTCATCGAGCGGCAGTTCCTGAACGTCGGGCTGGCGACTCACGTGTCGGATCTCAGGGGCATACTCGATGTCGAGGGCGCGGCATACACGCTCGGGTGATCGACGTGATGCGAGTTCAGTGCGCAGGGGTACATAGGTCGCAAGACAAGCAGGGTACAGCGGTGTCTTCCAAGGAGGTTGCTATGTTTCGTGTTCTCAGTTTGGCAGCTGGGCTGATGTTGTCGCTCGCCCTTCTATTCTCCGTCGCGGGATGCGGTTCCGAGTCCGAGCCGACCACCCCGCCGCCTGCGGCCGAGACCAGCCCTGCGGAGGTCCCTGCAGAAGCCCCTGCGGAGGCCAGTCCGGGTGAGGCGCTTGTCGCCCAGAAGTGCAGGATGTGCCACACCCTGGATAGGGTCAACGATGCCTCCTACGATGCGGCTGGATGGACCACCAACGTGGAGCGCATGGAGAAGAACGGGCTCGTCATCAGCGCAGACGAGAAGGCTCAGATCATCGACTACCTTTCGACGAGGTAGCGCTTCGGCGCTCTCGAGGTTCTTTTTGACGGTGACGGTTCTGGCGCCCGCCGGGGCCGTCACCGTCGTGTGAAGGCCGCTGAGGCCCAGGCGCTGTCTGCCGGCCGTCAGGAACCGACTGGCTCGCGGTAGGGGGAGCTGTCGCCGACGATCAGCGTGGTGGCTGCCGGGAGCACCCGCGCCGCACACGGTGTGAGTGTCGGCAGCAGGTCGCCGTCGTACTGCATCGCCAAGGGCGGGTACGCGCTCACCTCGACCTCGGAAGCCAGGTACACGTCGACGCTGGGATCGCGCTCAGATCCTTCGATGATGCGCTCGAGCATCGCGGCAAAGACCACGGGGATGAGGCCTGCCAGGCTTTTGGAGCGCAGCACCACGACCTCGAGCTTGCCGTCCTGGGGATCGCCTCCCTGGGTCAGGCTCAGGTCGAACTGGATGCGACCGAAGTTCACGAGTAGGACCGCGATGCCGCTGGTGTGGATGTGCTCGCCGTCAAGCACCAGCTCGAAGTCAGAGACGGTCGGCGCAAGGTTCGACACCGCCGCCAGCAGGTAGGCCGCGGCGCCGAGCGTCGACTTGAGCGGCTGTGCGGCCTGCATGATTGTGGCGTCAAAACCGGCGCCGGCGATCATGGCGAATCCGAGATGGTCCGCATCGCCGCGGGGATTCGGCAAGATGAGCTCTCCCAGATCGAACGGGACAGCGGTTCCCTCAAGCGCGAGCTTGGCCAGCGAGGCGGGATCAGACGGCAGCCCGAGGTTCATGGGTAGGAGGTTCGCCGTTCCGGCCGGGTACGCCAGAATCGGAACGTGCAGGTCGCGTGTCTCGTAGGCCACGGTCGAGAACGTGCCGTCGCCCCCGACCGCGACGATCCGGTCGAACTGGGCGGCGTCAGTCGTGAGGCCTTCGAGTGACTGATCCTGGCTTGCGAATCGCACCACTGTCTCCGCGCCGGTGAGTCCGATGGCGCTGATGAAGTCGTAGAGCCCGGGGCCGACGTTGCCCGCGCGGCTGTTCACTATCACGAGGATTCGAGACGGCATGTTTCTCCGGGAAATAGGGGGCGCCTCGTCAGGGGCGCCCGGCTGGTCTACCCTGCCCATAGTAGATGAGATTCCCGACGAGACGGAGTTCGATGCGCGCAGGAACACGCGAGATGTTCGTGTCCGACGATTCGGCGATGCACGAACTGGTGGCGATACTCGGATCTTCACGCATTCTCGCGATTGACACCGAGTTCATGCGCGAGAAGACCTACTTCGCAAAGCTGTGTCTGATTCAAGTGGCGAATGAGAGCGTCGCGGCCATCATCGACCCCCTGGCCGTGAGTGACCTCTCGCCCTTCCTCGACCTACTGGCCGATCCCGGAATCGTGAAGATCTTGCATGCCGGTAGCCAGGATCTGGAGATCTTCTACCGACTCACGGATTCAGCGGCCGCCCCCGTGTTCGACACACAGATAGCGGCGACGCTCGGCGGGTTCCCGCAGCAGGTGGGGTACGGGGCACTCATCAGTGAGCTGCTCGGTGTCAAGCTTGACAAGGGCGACTCCTTCACGGACTGGTCGCGTCGTCCGCTGACCGCCACTCAGGTGGAGTACGCGCTCAATGACGTGCGCTACCTTCCGGCTGCCTACGAGGCGCTCACCCGCAAGCTCACCGAGGGCGGCAGGTTGCTGTGGCTCTCGAATGACTTCGCGCGACTCGAGGACCCGGCGACCTACCTGATCGTCCCTGAGGATCAGTGGCGACGCGTGAAGCGGATATCGTCGCTGAACCGACGACAGCTTGGCGTGGCTCGCGAAGTCGCTGCATGGCGAGAACTCGAAGCGATCCGGCGCGATATCCCCAAGCGGTGGGTGCTGGGCGACGAGAGCGTCGTGGAGGTCGCTCGCCGCACACCGCGCACGCCCGCCGATCTGCAAGCTATTCGTGGTGTCTCGGACAAGGTGGGGCGTGGTTCGACGCCCGGGCTTCTCGAGGCGGTCGCTCGTGGTCTGGCGGTTGCCGAGGATGACCTGCCGTCACTTGGCAAGCGCAAGCGTCTGGTCGGCGACGTCGACGCAGCGGTCGACCTGATGGTGGCTGTGGTCCGACGCCGCTCTCGAGAGAACGGCGTCGCGATGCCCCTGCTGGCTTCGCGCGACGATCTCGAGCGTCTAGCGGGGGGAGACCGAGAGGATCATCCGCTCCTTACCGGGTGGCGGGAAGACATGATCGGTCGCGAGCTGACGCGACTGCTTGACGGTGAGATAAAGCTTTCGATCCACGATGGAGAACTCATGATCGAGGAGGGAGACTGAGCGAGCGGCACGGCACTCGCTTCAGACGCCATCTCAAGCTGCCTTACGCGCCGATGACGGAGGAAAGATGTTTCTCGACCCCACCTACCTGTTGATCATGGTCGTGTCCGTTGGACTGGGTTTCGCGACTCAGGCTTACATCAAGTCGACGTTTCGCAAGTGGAGTCATGTACCTCTTTCGACCGGTCGCTCCGGAGCCGACGTCGCCCGCGCGATACTCAACTCATCCGGTCTGTCCGGCGTTGAGATCGTTGCGGTGCCCGGAGAGCTGACCGACCACTATGATCCGCGGTCCAAGAAGCTTGCGCTCTCTGAGGCGGTCTACGCTCAGCCGAGCGTGGCCGCTGCGGGCGTGGCGGCGCACGAGGCAGGACATGCCATTCAGGATGAGCAGGGATACGTGTGGGGCAAGGTGCGCACATCCCTCGTGCCGGTGGTGAACTTCGGCTCCTCGTCGGCGGGCATACTCATCTTGTTGGGGCTGTTCACGAGCATCACGGGTCTTCTGTGGCTCGGGATCATCGCCTACTCGTTCGCGGTCCTGTTCCAGCTCGTGACGCTCCCCGTTGAGTTCGATGCGTCCAAGCGGGCCATTGCGAACCTCGAGACGATCGGGATGGTCTCGCCCGATCAGATCTCCGGTGCTCGCCAGGTTCTCAATGCGGCCGCCCTGACCTACGTCGCGGCCGCCCTCATCTCACTTCTGAACCTGGTGTACTACTTCGGTCTGGCGCGTCGGGACTGAACCAGATCGCGTCTCGGGTCGTTTCACGCGATGTCAGAGACCCTGGGTAGAATCGCGGGGAGCGAGGGGAGAGAAGCGTGGAGCAGGACCGTGCGCTGTCGGTGACAGAAGCGATGAACCGAGCCAAGGGCGCGCTCGAGGCCGTACGGGTCCGCGTCGTCGGCGAGGTTTCGGAGTTCAACGACAAGCCGGGGTACAAGGCGGCCTACTTCACCGTGTGTGACGGTTCGGCGGCGATGCCCTGTCTCATGTGGCGCGACGTCTACGACGGATCCGGCATCTCACTGAGGTGCGGCATGCTCGTCGAGTTGACCGGGCAGTTCTCGGCGTACGTTCCCAAGGGCCGCATGCAGTTCACCGTCAGGCGCCTGGAGCTGGCCGGCGAAGGCCGACTTCGCCTGCAGGTTGCAGAACTCGCCCGACGCCTGGAAGCGGAAGGGCTGATGCGCGCCGAGCGTAAGCGAGCGCTACCGAGCCATCCGCAGCGCATCGCGGTGGTGACCTCACCGCGTGGCAAGGCCATCCACGACGTGCTGCGGACGCTGCGTCGCAGATATCCTCTGGCCGAGGTCTTGGTGGCGGGCGTCCAAGTCGAGGGCGATGGCGCGGAACGTGAGCTGGTAGGCGGGCTACGCACGGCCTGTGATGCAGGCCCCGATGTGGTGCTCCTGGTCCGGGGAGGCGGAAGCTACGAGGACCTGATGCCGTTCAACTCAGAGGCGGTAGCGCGTGCTGTGGCCGCAAGCCCGGTGCCCGTCGTGACCGGCATCGGACATGAACCGGACACGTCTATCGCCGACATGGTCGCCGACGTGCGTGCCTCGACGCCCACGGCGGCTGCCGAGGCTGTGGCGCCGGCGATGGAAGACGTATCGAAGATGCTCGATCGAGACCGACGATCGTTGGCGCATGCGCTTCATCACCGTGTCTCGCGCTATGAGCATCGCTTGCTCCGGCTTGCGGAGCGCCCGGCGCTATCGGATCCCTATGCCGTCTTGGGACCAGCGAGTCAGGCGATCGATCTGGCCTCCATGCGGCTGCGACGAGCGATTCCCGAGCGCATCTCGCGCGATCTGCAGCGCGTCGGGCACGCCCGGCAGAGACTGGTCACGGTCGGACCGAGGCTGCTCGAACGCACCAGTGCCCGGCCAGCGGTACTCGCAGCTCGGCTTGAGGATCTCTCCCCACTGGGTATCCTGTCGCGGGGATGGGCCGCCGCATTCGGTGCTGATGGACGAACGGTGGTTCGCAGTGTCGTTCAGGTGTCCCGGGGCGATCACCTGAATGTGCGCGTGTCAGACGGTGTCATCGCATGTACTGTGGATGACGTGACGAACGGAGAGAATCGTGGATGAGGTCTCGCGTCCGGATGTGACGGACCTTCCCTTCGGGGCGGCGCTCGCCGAGCTGGAGGGGATAGTCGCGGAGTTGGAAAGCGGCGAACTCGAGCTTGAGGACAGCCTTGAGCGCTACGAGCGAGGAGTCGCGCTGCTCAAGGCACTCCAGACAAGGCTCGCCGACGCACAACAGAAGGTGACCATGCTCATCGGAGAGATCGAGCCCGATGATGCGAGCGAGGCGAGGGAGTGAGCATGGACCACTGCGTCTTCTGCAAGATCGTCGCGGGTGAGATCCCCTCAACAGTGGTGTGGGAGAACGACCATGTCATCGCGTTCGATGACATCTCGCCGCAGGCGCCGGTACACACCCTCGTCGTTCCGCGTGAGCACCACGTGACCCTTGGCGACGACATGAGTGAGCAGCTTTTAGGTGCCCTGATGGCTGCCGTGCCGCAGGTCGCACGCCTCAAGGGCGTCGAGCAGTCGGGGTATCGGGTGATCGTCAACAACGGCCGCGACGCCGGGCAGTTGGTCGGCCACGTACACGTACACGTGCTCGGCGGCCGTGCGATGGCTCCCGGCATGGTGAGGTTCGAAGGCGAGTAACCCGAATGCCGCTGTGCCCGGTGTCATTTCTGCCCTCGAGGGCAACCGCATGGGTCGAGGAGGGGACGTCCGTGCTGGCGGCGTCGCGCGCGGCAGGTTTGACCTTCGACGCGCCGTGCGGCGGTCGCGGGGTGTGCGGAACCTGCGGAGTGCGCGTCATCGAGGGGGAGTTGGGTGAGCCCGATGAGCAGGAGCGGGCCGGACTGAAGCGGGCCCCGTCGGGCGTCCGACTCGCGTGTCGCTCACAGGTCGTCGGGCCGGTCGTCGTGCGACCGCTGGTTGCGCCCGCTGCGATGTCGGCGGAGATCTCCGGCGGTGGGCGCGCGGCGCTTGTCGCCGGGGTCGACCTCGGAACCACCAACGTCTCCGTCGTCGTCGTCGACCGCGCCACCGGGCGCCAGATCGGCATGGCGACGGTTCCCAATCGGCAGAGGTCTTTCGGCGCTGATGTCATCACTCGAATCACCGCTGCGCTTGGAGGGGATGCCGCGGCGCTCTCAGTCGCTGCGTCCGAGAGCGTGGCCTCCGCCCTGGAGGTCGCATCGGGGGGTCAGGCGGAGAACGTGCAGCGGGTGGTCATTGCGGCAAACACCGCGATGGCGGCGCTGCTTGTGCAGGCGGACGTGTCGGTGCTGTCGGTTGCACCGTACGCTGCCCCGGTGATTCCATCGTCAATGGAAGCCTCGAAGATTCGGGGGCTCGATTCTGAGGCTGAGGTCATGTTGGTACCTCCCCTCGGGTCTTTCGTCGGTGGCGACGTACTCGCCGGACTGGAGTTCCTGGCCGCAGCGGGCGCTGACAGCCCGGTGCTGCTGGTAGACGTCGGCACCAACGCCGAGGTCGCGCTCCTTGTCGGCGACAACCTCACGGTGGCTTCCGCTGCTGCCGGCCCCGCTTTCGAAGGGGTCGCCGGTCTCTGCGGCTCTGAGGTGGTCGCCGCTCTGGCCGACCTCAGACGTGCCGACATACTGGACGAAGACGGATTGATTCGACCAGATGGTGTCGGGGTGAGCTTGGACGAGAATGGCGTACGGGTGGTTTCGGTGGGGCCGGAAGAGGACGCACTCCTCACCCAGCTCGATATCCGGGAGCTGCAGCTGGCCAAGGCCGCCGTATTCGTAGCGGTGCAGGGAGTCCTTTCTGCGGCGGCCCTCAGCGCGCAGTCGCTGTCGCGGGTGTGGGTCGCGGGTGCATTCGGTGGCGCGCTGCGCCCGGCTGACCTCGTCGCCATCGGCATGATGCCCGTTGAGGTGGGACAGGTCCTGAGTGCGCCCGGCAACGCGTCACTGGGCGGTGCAACCAAGCTCGCTCTCTCGGGCGACCTGGGTGCGGTGCGCGGGTACCTACAACAGGCGCATCACGTCGGACTGGCGTCTGACCCGAGATTCGCTGAACGTCTGCTCGACGCGGTCCGGCTGGCACCGCAGCATCTCTGATGGCACTGATGCCGTCTCCAGAATAGACGGAAGCCCCGGCCTTCGGGCCGGGGCTTCCTCAATCCTTCCCTGCTAAGTACCCCTGAGTCTCAGTCGGGCGGGCGGTCCTTAGGAAAGTCCGCCAGTACGGGCGATGCCGGTCGCCTGTCGCCCATTAGCCGGTTGCCGTCCGGATCCCCCGGAAGCGGCGTTGTGAGGGAAGGGAAACCTGTCAACGAGAAGAAGATACTCCTCCGGCCACCCCTCGCACAAGACCTCTGGGTGCCGTTGACCGACGAGGACGCGCCGTTAACCCGTTTCGGGAGGCAAGACAGACGGGTAGCACCCCTACTATGGGTCCTGCGGTCCCTACGGGGGACCGTCCTGTTCATAGGGGTACATCGGTCGGAATGCTTCAGGTCTGATCGCCGTACCACGAGAAACGAGAAGGAGGACGGTATGACTGACGAGTCTGTCGCCATCGAGTCAATGGCGGGTGTTTCGCAGGTCATCAACCCGCCCGCCTGGGTGTCCGAGCGCGCGTGGATCAAGTCGATGGATGAGTACCAGGAGATGTACGACCGCTCGGTGAACGATCCCGAGGGTTTCTGGGCCGAGATGGCCGAGGAGTACCTCCACTGGGAGAAGAAGTGGGACACCGTCCTCTCCTACGAGTTCGACACTCCGCGCGTGGAGTGGTTCAAGGGCGGCAAGACCAACGTCGCGTACAACTGCCTCGACCGCCATCTGACGACATGGCGTCGCAATAAGGCCGCGCTCATCTGGGAGAGCGACGAAGGCCGCAGCAAGATCTACACCTACCAGTCGCTCTACTACAAGGTGTGCCGCTTCGCCAATGTGCTGAAGAAGCACGGCATCAAGAAGGGCGACCGCGTCGCCATCTACATGCCGATGATCCCTGAGCTCCCCATCGCTATGCTCGCCTGTGCACGCATCGGCGCGATTCACTCGATCGTCTTCGGGGGCTTCTCGTCTCAGGCGCTGCGTGATCGCATCCAGGATTCGTCGTGCAAGATGCTCATCACCGCTGATGAAGGCGTTCGTGGTGGACGCCTCGTCCCCCTCAAGGCGATGGCCGATGAGGCTTTGCACGAATGCCCCTGCGTCGAGAGCGTCATCGTTGTCTCGCGCACCCAGAACCGCGTCGACATGGAGCCCGGTCGCGATTTCTGGTACCACGAGGAGATTCGCAGCCCTGATATCGCCAAGCACTGCGACATCGAGTGGATGGATGCTGAAGACCCGCTCTTCATCCTCTACACCTCCGGCTCGACCGGAAAGCCGAAGGGCGTCCTTCACACCACCGGCGGATACCTGCTCTACGCGACCATGACGTTCAAGTACACGTTCGACTATCACGACGAGGACGTCTTCTTCTGCACGGCTGACATCGGCTGGGTCACGGGCCACACCTACGTGGTCTACGGTCCCCTGAGCCTCGGTGGCACCTCCCTCATGTTCGAAGGGGTGCCCACGTATCCGGACGCGGGCCGCTTCTGGAACATCGTCGAGAAGCACGGCGTGAACCAGTTCTACACCGCGCCTACCGCCATTCGTGCCCTCATGAAGTCTGGTGAGGAGTGGCCTGCCAAGTACGACCTGACGAGCCTTCGCGTTCTGGGCACCGTCGGCGAGCCAATCAACCCCGAGGCGTGGCTGTGGTACTGGCGCAACATCGGTCGCTCGGAGATTCCGATCGTCGACACGTGGTGGCAGACCGAGACCGGTGGCCATATGATCACGAACCTGCCGGGTTGCACACCCATGCGTCCTGGCTCTGCGACGAGACCGTTCTTCGGAATCCAGCCAATCATTCTCAACGAGGACCAGTCTGAGACCCCGTGCGGATCAGGCGGACGCCTGTGCATCAAGTACCCGTGGCCGGGCATGCTGCGCGGCACGTGGGGTGACCCTGACAACGCTCGCGTCAAGGAGGTCTACTTCACGACCTTCCCCGGTAAGTATTTCACCGGTGACGGGTGCCGCCAGGACGAGGACGGCAACTACTGGCTGCTTGGCCGCGTGGACGACGTCATCAATGTCTCAGGGCATCGTATGGGCACGGCAGAGGTTGAATCCGCGCTCGTCAGCAACCCGCGGGTGGCCGAGGCGGCCGTCGTCGGTTTCCCGCACGACATCAAGGGCGAGGGCATCTACGCCTACGTCATCCTCAAGACCGGCGAAGAACCCAACGATGAGTTGAGGAAGATGCTCGTCGGTCACGTGCGCAACGAAATCGGACCGATTGCCAGCCCCGATCGGTTGCACTTCGTCCCCGAGCTGCCCAAGACCCGCTCCGGCAAGATCATGCGCCGTATTCTGCGCAAGGTAGCCGCGGGTGAGCGGGACTTGGATGCGTTCGGTGACATCTCCACTCTGGCGGATCCGTCGATCGTCCAGACGATCGTGGATACCGCCCCGGATCACTAGGTCCGCACATCGTCGTTCCGACTCGAAGGCCCCACTCTCTGCGAGGGAAGTGGGGCCTTCGTGCGTGGTATGATGAACGCTCGGCGCCCATGGGCGCCCTCCTCATGCATGCCCCACGAAAGGATCCAAACCGATGGCGATGAACGACCTCTTCTTGCGCGCCGCGCGCCTCGAGGCGACCGAGCGCACTCCTGTGTGGATGATGCGACAGGCCGGCCGGTACATGCCCGAGTATCGGGCCATCCGCGAGAAGCGCGGCTTTCTCGAAATGTGCTACAACCCTGAGCTCGCAGTCGAGGTGACGCTGCAGCCGGTGGACCTGATCGGTGTCGACGCGGCGATTCTGTTCTCCGACATTCTCGTGGTGTTCCCCGGAATGGGACTCGATCTGGAGTTCAAGAGCGGTGTCGGTCCGATAATCAACAACCCCGTCCGTTCGGTCGCTGACGTGCAGAACCTGGGTATCTCGGATCCGATCGAGAACACCGGCTACGTCATGGACGCCATCAAGATCCTCCGTCGCGAACTTGAGAACAAGGTGCCGCTCATCGGTTTTGCCGGCGCGCCGTTCACCCTTGCGAGCTATGCGATCGAGGGCCGGGGCACGCGCGACTACGAGAACTGCAAGGCTCTCATGTGGAGCGAGCCCGAGGCGTGGGACCTGTTGATGAACAAGTTCGCCGACACCGTGACGGCGTACCTCTGTGCCCAGATCGATGCCGGCGCGCAGACCGTTCAGATGTTCGATAGCTGGGTCGGCTACGTGGCCCCCTGGGACTACGAGCGATTCATCCTGCCGTACTCCAAGAGGGTGCTGGCTGCTGTGAAAGCCCACGGCGACAGGGTCGTCGAGGGCGGCGTGCCGGTGATTCATTTCGCCAACGGTGCCACGTCGATGATCGATTTGGTACAGCAGGCGGGCGGCGATGTCGTCGGCGTCGACTGGCGCCTGGATATGGCACGCGCCGTCGAGCTCATCGACCCGAAGTTCGGCATCCAAGGCAATATCGATCCGGTGGCGCTCTTTGGCCCGGACGCTGAGATCGAGCGTCAGGTGGTGCACATCTTGGAGGCGGTAGGAACACGCCCGGGGCACATCTTCAATCTAGGACACGGGATCCACAAGACGAGTGATCCGGAGAAGGCGAAGACCCTCATTCGCCTGGTTCACGAGCACTCGGATCGTATCAGGGGCGGAGTGTAGTCCGATGGTCAAGACGGGAGTCCTCATAACCGGCTTCGGCGGACCGAACTCGATCGAGGCCGTGGCGCCGTTCATGTGCAACCTGATGGGGCAAGAGCCTTCCGAGGAGCTCGTCACCAGGGTCTGCGCAAGGTACCTGGCAATCGGTGGCTCGTCGCCTCTGAATGAGATCGCGAAGGGTATCGCGCGCAAGATGGAGAGCTCTCTTCAGGCGGGCGGTCATGATGTACCCGTCGCCGTGGGCATGCGCTACTGGGATCCCTACATCGGCGATGCGCTTGCAGGGCTCAGGGAGCGGGGATGCGAGCGCGTCATCACCGTTTCACTCTCGCCCTTCGAGAGCAAGGTCGCCCACGGTGCCTACCGTGAGGCCGTCGACGAGGCCGTCGCATCTCTTGGCGGCATGACGGTGATCGAGGCTCCTTTGGTGTCGACCCTCGACGCGTTCGCAAGTTTCTACGCGATGTCGACCGCTGCCACGTTGGTTGAGGTCGAGAACAACGAGGGACTGGTGCTCGCATTCACCGCGCACTCGCTGCCCGAGGGCGATCTGGTGCAAGACGATCCCTATGTAGGCGGTCTGCGCGCGGTCGCCGACGCGGTGGTCGAGCAGCTGGGGCTGGAGCCGGGCGTCGAAGACGCAGGTGCGCCGATATTCGAGAGCTTCCAAGCGTATGGGGCGGCGAAGGCCCCCCGTCCGTGGTTTCTCGTCTACCAGTCGAAAGGCAACCGCCCCGGCGGGTGGCTGGGGCCCGACATCGATGAGTTGATCGATGCCGTCGCCGCCTCGGGTGCTCACGGGCTCGTCGTCGTACCCATCGGTTTTCTCACCGACCACATGGAGACGCTCTACGATCTCGACATCGTCGCGGCGGGCAGGGCGTACGATTCAGGGCTGGAATTCGTGCGTGCCCCTGCGCCCAATGACGAGGATTCCGTCATCGACGCAGTCACCGCCTCGGTACTCTCCCTGCTCTGAAGATAGTGGCCGAGTCCGCCCGCGCCGGCACGCGTGCGACCCCAACGACGCGAATACAGGAGCTCGATACGCATGAAGCATGTCATCATCATCGGCGGTGGGGTTGCCGGACTTGGCGCCGCCTACAAGGTGTCCCGGGCCGCTGAGGCGGGGCACGAGGTGTCCTTCACGCTCGTCGAGAAGGACGATCGTCTGGGCGGGTCGCTCTCGACGGAGTACATCAACGATCCCGAGACCGGGCAACCCTACATCGTCGACGGCGGCTCTGACGCGTTCATCACCTCCAAGCCCGGCGTGCATCGAGTCGCGAAGCTGCTCGGAATATTCGATGACGAAGTGCGCACGTGCGATGAGAACAAGAAGACTCTCATTGCGAAGGGCGGACGCCTCGTCGAGCTTCCCGACGGGATCATGATGTTCGCCCCGACGAAGCTGGTTCCCCTCGCGACGACGTCGCTCTACTCGTGGGCTGCCAAGCTCCGCATGGCGCTTGACCTGCTGATTCCACGCAAAGAGCGCTGGCCTGCGGGCGACACCGCCCAGCAGCACGATGAGACGCTCGAGAGCTTCGTCGTTCGCCGAATGGGGCGGGAGTCGCTCGATCGGCTCGCTGAACCGCTGGTAGGCGGAGTCCACGCATCGGATCCCGGCAAGATGTCGCTCGCCGCGACGTTCCCGAATCTGCTGGAGATGGAGCAGAAGCACGGCTCACTCATACGCGGTTTCCTGGATCAGCGCCGACTCGTCGAAGAGCAGAAGCGCAAGCACCCGCCCAAGCCCGGCGCGAAGCGGTTCACATTCTTCTCGAGCTTCCATGACGGTATGCAGTTCTTCGTCGAGAAGCTTGCTGACGCAGCCGGGCGCGACTCCATCCGCACCGGTATCGGCGTCAAGAGCGTGGCGAGCGCCGGAGACGGTTCATGGAGCGTCGTTCTGGATTCTGGAGCGACCTTGAAGGGCGACGCGGTCATCATCGCGACCCCGTCGTGGGCGGCCAGCCAGATGCTGGTTGACGCCGACAGCGACATGAAGGCACTTCTCGACAGCATCCCGTTCTCGTCGTCTGCCACGGTCCCCATGGCGTTTCGCGCCGAGGACTGCCCGTTCGATACGAAGTTCTTCGGCATTCTCGTGCCGCTCGTTGAGAATCGCCCCGTGATGGCCGTGACGATGTCGTCTTCGAAGTGGCCCGATCGGGCACCTGAGGGCCGGGTGCTGCTGCGAGGCTTTGTTGGCGGCCCGCGCAATCAGGCGATCATGGAGAAGTCGGACGACGAGCTGATCGACATCGTTCGCCAGCAGCTTGTCGAGATGCTTGGCCTGAAGGCCGACGCGAAGCCGCTGTTTGCGCGCGTGTTCCGTTGGACTATGGGGATGCCTCAGTACACGATGGGCCATCTCGACCGGATGGATCAGCTGGAGGCCATCACGGCCGGCATCCCCGGGCTGGGGCTTGCAGGCGGTAGCTATCGCGGCGTCGGTGTTCCCAACTGCCTTGAGGGCGGGGAGAGTGCCGTGAGCAAGGTTCTGGGCGATTGGGGAATCACGCTCGAAGAAGACGCCGTTGAAGAGAAGCGGGTCTGGTAGGTCGGGTGATCGGCGCGGTCGCTGCGCCAGTGAGGGGCGGACTAGTGAAGCGGGTCATCATCATCGGCGCAGGCGTGGCGGGGCTTGGCGCGGCCTATAAGGTCAAGCGTGCAGCTGACGAGGGTCACGACGTCGAGTTCGTGGTGGTTGAGAAGAACGACAGGGTCGGCGGCAAGATCGCGACCGAGATCGTGGCCGACGAGTGGGACCCGGTCGGCGAAGACGCGTCCTTCGTGGTCGATGGCGGCCCCGACTGCTTCCTCACCGAGAAGCCCGCCGTTCACCGTATCGCCAAGCTGCTCGGCTTCTTCGACCACGAACTGCCGACAGATGACGCGCGCAAGAAGACATTGATCTTGTCGCGTGGTCGACTGTTCGAGATGCCCGATGGCGTGATGATGTTCGCTCCGACCAAGTTCGTGCCGTTCGCCACCACAGGGCTCTTCTCTTGGGCCGGCAAGATCCGGATGGGCATGGATCTCCTCATCCCTAAGAAAGTGCTGGCAGAAGGCGAGTTCAACGACGAGACCCTCGAGAGCTTCGTGACTCGTCGCATGGGCAGTGAGTGCCTCGACCGGCTCGCGGAGCCGCTCGTCGGCGGTGTGCATGCCTCGGACCCCGCTCTGATGTCGCTTGCCGCGACCTTTCCCCGCTTGCTTGAGATGGAACAGAAGTACGGCTCACTGATGCGCGGATTCCTCGCCGCGCGCAAGAAGGTCGAGGAGATGCGCAAGAAGTACCCGCCCAAGCCCGGCGACAAGCCGCGGACGTTTTTCACGTCGCTCACGCGCGGGATGGCCGAGCTTCCCGAGGCCATGGCAGACGGCGCTGGTCGGGAGAGCATCAGAACCGGCGTCGCCGCCGTGGGCGTCACGCGTTCTGACGAAGGACGGTACTCCGTCAAACTGTCGGATGGTTCAACCGTCGCGGGCGATGCGCTTATCGTCGCCACTGAGTCCTGGGCGGCCGAGGAGCTTGCGCGCGGTCTCGATGAAGAGATCGCGCTGAATCTCTCTCACATCCCGACGAGTTCGTCTGCGACGGTCTCGATGGCGTTTCGTGCCGATGAGGTCGGCGTCGACATGGACGCCTTCGGAGTCCTGTGTCCGATGGTGGAGAACCGGGCTCTCCTCGCGGCCACCTACTCGTCGACGAAGTGGCCGGGACGTGCGCCCGAGGGCAAGGTGCTCTTCCGTGGATTCGTCGGAGGCCCGCACAACCAGGAGATGCTTCACCGGGACGACGACGGACTCATCGAGCTTGTGCTCTCGGAGTTGCGCTCGATCATCGGCGTGAGTGCCGACGCTCAGCCGCTCTTCTCGCGCGTCTTTCGCTGGGAAGGGGGCATGCCGCAGTACACGCTCGGGCACCTGGACCGTGTCGAGCAGATCGAAGAGCGGTGTGCCGACATCCCGGGCCTGGCGCTTGCGGGCGGATCGTACCGGGGGGTCGGGCTGCCGAACTGCATCGAGAGCGGCGAGCGCGCAGTATCGAAGGTCCTCGGCGAATGGGGTATCACGCTTGAGGAAGACTCCGCTGAGGAGAAGCGGGTCTACTAGCTCCTTGGCGTTGCAGCCTCAGCAGAGGCGATCACGTCGAGCATCTGGTCATGCAGCACGGGATTCGCCACACAGATGCTACGGCTGGCGCTCGTCCAGCCGACACCGTCCAGGTCGGTGACCCGAGCTCCCGCCTCGGCGCAGATGAGCGCTCCCGCCGCCATATCCCAGGGCTTGAGGGCGTACTCCCAGAAACCGTCTGCCTGACCCGACGCAACGTGGCAGCAGTCTATCGCGGCCGAGCCGTCACGGCGGATTCCGTGGACAGGGGCTCGAAGAAACGCGGCCAGCACCGCGAGCTGCCGGTCCAGCGGAAGGCCGCGATCGTAGGGGAATCCGGTCACGAGCAGCGCTTCTTGGACGGTTGACGCGGATGCACAACGAAGCACCTCGCCCTCGCACGTAGCTCCTTCGCCCACTGCTGCAGAGAACAGCTTCGCGGTGGCCGCGTTGTACACAGCGCCTGCAACCGAGCGGCCCTCACAAACCAGCGCGACCGAGACCGAGTAGCAGGGGAAGCCATGGAGGAACGAGGTAGTGCCGTCGAGGGGGTCGACGACCCACACCCGAGCGTCATCGAGGGTGCCCGGCTCTACGCCGAGATCGTGGCACACCTCGGGTTCCTCTACCACGATGCGCGCCCGTGGGTCGTGGGCCAGAATGGTGCGTACAACGGCGAGGCCGGATGCGATATCGGCCTCGGTGACGAAGTCGGTCGGTGACCCCTTCGACCGTACTGCGCCGGTATCGCCCGCCCTGCCCTCTAGGGCGGCACCGCCGGCCAGGGCGGCCAGCTGCGCAATCTCAAGCGGAGTTCGCACGCAGGGGTCCTTCCTCGGGAATACACTGATTCGACCACTCAAGTGTAGCGCCCTGGCGACGTGGTCGTGTGGGGCGTATCCATCGACATGAGAAGAGGCCATGCGCATGTTGAACGCCGGAGCCCACGCGCCGCTCGCCGATGACGACTACCGGGAGCTGGCGTCGCGCGCGCTGGCGTCGCGTCGCACGGTCCTCACGGCCACGAGTGTCGCAGCATCGGGGCATCCGGGAGGATCCTTCTCGTCCCTGGAGATCTATACGCTTCTGGTGGGAACGGCCCGGCTTCGCCCACTGGAGCCTCGCTGGGAGGGTCGCGACCGGATCGTCATGTCGCACGGGCATACGTCTCCCGGCGCGTACGCCGCGCTCGCGCATGCGGGATTCTTCCCGGCAGGCGAAGTCGAGGCGCACTTCCGCAGGGCGGGGAGTGTCTTCGAGGGACATGTAGAGCGCTCGGTCCCCGGAATCGAGTGGTCGACCGGCAACCTGGGTCAAGGGCTGTCGGCGGGCGTGGGGCTCGCCTTGGGTGCGAGGATGACAGGTGCAGACTGGCATACCTTCGTCGCCATGTCCGACGGGGAGCAGATGAAGGGACAGGTCGGTGAGGCTCGCAGGCTAGGCGCGAGGGAGGCGCTGGGGACGGTCACGGCGGTCGTCGACTGGAACGGCATACAGATCTCGGGTAGGACGCGCGATGTCATGCCCGTGGATCTGCCGGCAACGTGGGCCGCGGACGGGTGGCGGGTCTACGAGTGCGACGGGCACGACCTCAAGGCGTTGCACGAGGCGATCGCCGCTGCGGTCGACGACGGGGTGCCCAGTGTGGTTCTGGCGCGGACCATCATCGGCAAGGGCGTCTCGTTCATGGAAGGGTTGCCCGAGTTCCACGGGCGGAGCCTGACTCGCGACGAGTACGTCAAAGCGACAGATGAGCTGGGCGCAGGCCCCGACGCGCTGGGCGCTGCGGTGGTTCGCCGGACGGCCCCGTGCCAAGTCAGTCACCTCGATCACCAGACGCCAGCCATTGCGATCGAGCGTGGCAGCGCGCGCTCGTACGAACCCGGTACGCAGGCAGACTGCCGTTCGGCCTGGGGCGCGGCGCTCGTAGACCTTGCTGACGCGAATCCCGACACTGCGATCGCGGTGTTCGACTGTGACTTGGCCGTGTCGGTCAAGACGGATGGATTCCTCGCAGCGCACCCGTCCGGCTTTGTTCAGTGCGGCGTGGGAGAGCACAACGCAGCTACCGCAGCAGGGGCATGCTCCACGGTTCCCGGCGTAGTGACGTTCTGGTCGGACTTCGGGGTCTTCGGGGTTGATGAGGCCTACAACCAACAGCGGCTCAACGATTTGAACGGGGCTGCGTTGAAGTTGGCGGTCACGCACTGCGGTCTGGACGTGGGCGAGGACGGCAAGACCCACCAGTGCCTCGACTATGTGGGCGCGTTTCGCGATTTCTTCGGTTGGAAGGTGATCGTTCCTGCTGACGCCAACCAGGCCGACCGCGCCGTGCGTGAGGCCGCCGCCCTGCAGGGCTGCGTGGCGATCGCGATGGGACGCAGCAAGCTGCCCGTGATCTGTGACCGCGAGGGAGCGGCCCTGTTCGACGGTGAGTACGAGTTCAACTACGGCGACATCGTGTGGGCGCGCGACGGATCTGACGCCTGCATTCTGGCGATGGGGACGGTAGCCGGGGCGGCTGTGGCCGCATCGGATCTGCTGCGCGAGGAAGCGATCGGCGCCGCGGTGGGAATCGTCGCCTGCCCGTTGCATCTGGACGACCGCATGATGGACCGTGTCGCGTCGATGCCCGCGGTGCTGACCGTCGAGGACCACAATGTGAGCACCGGTCTCGGCGCGTCGGTCGCGCAGTGGCTTGCAGACAGTGGAGTCGGTGTGTCGTTCACGCGGCTCGGGGTGCAGGGCTTCCAGCCGTCGGGACCCGCAAGCGACCTGTTCAAGCGCGCAGGTCTGGACGCAGCGGGGATAGCGGCGTCCGTACGGCGCGCCCTCATGATGAGCGAGTAGGGCTCGGCTCGAGTCAGCCGGCGAGTCAGTCGTCCTGAGCCTCGGGCTGCGAGGCGATAGGCGCCTCCGGCATGGGTGCGTACGAGCGCAGTGCCTCTATGACGCGCGCGTGGAATCCTGCAGCGTCCGCGCGCACCTTTGGGCTGACCCCGAGCTCGCGCAGGCGATCCAGCACAGCACCTGCAGCCAGAGGCAACGCCCCTTCGCAGGGGGCCGACAGCTCAAGGACCCACTCGACGATCTCCTCGATCTGCATGACCACGCAGATGGTTTCCGGGGCGCGGTCGATAAGAGCTGCCGCACCCAGCACATCGACGAGGCGCGTATCGTGCAGTGAGTGCATGACCTGCCCGTTTGCAAGAGCCTCGGGCGTCAGGACGAGGACGGTCCCTGCGGGATGTCCGGAGTCGCGCATGGCATCGACGATGATCAGGTGGTCGAAGCCGGTGAACATGTTGAGGATCGAGTAGCCCATGGTGCCTGCGTCGGCGATCTCGACGTGCTCGGGGAAGTCGTAGGTGGTCATCAGCAGCTCGGCGACGCGCGGGCCGATGCCCTCGTCGCGCATCAAGGGGTTGCCAACGCCCATCACCAGGATGCGCTGGGGCGCGTCGGTCATCGAGGTTCCTTACCTGTTCGTCTCGCCTAACACGCGGCGAGGCTGGGTTCTGTCGAAGGCAGTGCCGAGGTGTCACCTTCAAGCAGAAGGAGGCGCTCGTCAAGGGGGAGTTCGGCACGGGCCCTGTCGCGAGCGTCGTTTGAGAGCGCGAGCGTCTCGCGCATCATGACCAGAAGCAGGTAGCGACCTTTGTCCGTGAGAGTCATCTCGTCAGCCGTGTTGGTCGCGATGCCTCCGACCGCGGTCATGAAGGCGATCTCGGCGAACAACCCGATCTCCACCGGCAGTCCGAAGTCACGCTTGAATCGCCGCTTGTCGAGTCTCAATCCGAACAGATCAGTCACGAACCGGTAGCGCATGCGCGCCAACAATCGGTAGCGCGTCCCGCGCTTGACCACTGCCATCTGCCCGCTCGATATGCGCTCGTGGTACTCGCGGAGCGAGAAGGTGTTTGCGTAGGACGTGTCCGAGAGGAACGACAGCGCGCCGGAGCCTATGCCGACGTACTCGGGGAAGTCGACGATGTACTCGTCGATCATCGCAGAGCGGTCGCGCGAGAAAGTCCATGCGCTGGCGGGCTCGAACTCGGGCGCGAGCGACTCGGAGATCTGCTCGTAGTAGCGGGCCTCCCGAGCGTAGTCCAGGTCTCCTACTGTCTCGGCGAGCTCACGTCTGCGCAGCGGTGATGCCATGAGTGGGTAAAACGTCGTCTGACTGACGCCAAGCTCTCTCACAAGCTCGATGTCGCGCGCGAGGATCTCCTCGGTCTGACTGGGGAAGTTGAATATCATGTCGACGTTGAACGAGGGGAAAGCCGTCGCGACCGATGCGACACGCTCGTAGACCTCCTGGCCGCTACCGTACTTGCCCAATCGGTCCATCTGCATCAGCAGACGGTCGTCGAAGCTTTGGATGCCGACCGAAAGCCGCTGAACGCGGCCGTCGAGGATGCTGACGAGTTCAGGTTCCAGATGGTTGGGACTCGTCTCGGAGGATACCTCGCTGATCGAGGGGAACAGCGAGCGGGCCAGATCGATCGTCTCAGCGAGCTCGTCGAGAAGAATCGTCGGAGTACCTCCACCGACGTAGAGCGAGTGGAAATCGTAGCCCAGTTCGGCGGTCATGCGCATCTCGGCGCGTAGGTCGGCGAAGTAGGCCCGCGCACGATCTTCTTGGTAGAGGAAGCGGTTGAACGAGCAGTAGGTGCACAGCCGCTCGCAGAAGGGGACGTGTGCGTACAGGAGGTAGCCGCGACCGGGTGCTGGCCCGGGCAGCATCGTCTCATCGGTGGGGTACGTCGCCAAGTAGCGGCGGTTGAGCACCCCCAAGGCGCGTGTGACAACGCGTTCAGCGAACAGGACGACCAGCTCCTTCTCGTCTTGAGTTCTGCATTCTGCCCAGGCGGGCGGTTGTCCTGCCTGTCTGCGCGGATTACCAGACTGAAGAGCCCCGGCAGTGCGCCGGGGCTCTTCTTGATCCAGCAGTCGACGCGAAGTGCGGCCGGACCTAGTGGTCCGCCGACTCCTTCCAAGCGAAGATCATCTTCGACGGAGCGAAGTTGTAGATGTTCGCCAGATACACGTGTGCAGCGGTGAAGATCAGGATGAGCCACATGGTCCAGTAGTGGATGATGCGCATCGGCATGAGGCTTGCGCCGCCGATACCGAACATGTCGGCAACCCAGATCGAACCCGCAAGGAAGAAGGGCCAGTCCGATGTCGGTCCCCACAGGGCGAAGCCCGTGTAGGCGGCCAGCAGCGTCAGGGGGATCGTGGCGAGATAGGCGATCTTCTGCAGGACACCATACTTCGCCGAGATCGGGTGATCCTTCTTCATGAACAGGTAGTACTTCACCCACGGCCACATCTGGTGACGGTTGGCCTGCTGCGGTAGCCAGTTCTTGATGTCGGTGTCGACCTCGCGCGTATCGGGCATGTTCGCCGTCTTGACGAAGAACGCCAAGAAGATGCGCAGCGCGAGGTTGATGATGAGCACAAACATCCAGAAGAAGTGCGTCCCACGAGCCACACCCATCAGACCCGGGAAGATCGGGAAGTGGATGTAGAAGCCCGAAAGCGTCAGGAAGAACATGGCTAGCACGTTGATCCAGTGCGTCAGCACGAAGGGCATCGGATGAGCTTCACGATAGAGTTTGTGAGCCATCTACCTCACCCCCCACTGACGCGTATACACGGTTCCGGTCTTGCCGGTCTTGCGTTCAGTCACGTGAACGCCGCACCCGATTCAAGGATCGAAGCTGCGGGCGATACGAGCTGCCTCCATGGGCTTCTCGACGTCCAGGACCGGGGCGCCGATGAGCGCCTCTTCCATCGGGCCGCGAACGCCCTCGGCATCGCGAGGGCTGATGTCCCACGTCGACGGAGTGACGACCTGGTAGTTGGAGATGAGTCCACCTTCGACGTTCATGAAGTGGCCTAGCGCGCCACGCGGCGCCTCCCACATACCTGCGCCCTTGCCGGCGTCCTTCTCGATCGGCTCATAGAAGGCGATGCCGCCTTCCTTGATGGCGCCGATGAGCTCGTTGACCCACTCGACAGACCAGTCGGCGACAACCGCGGTCTCGAGGTTGCGGGCCGCGACACGGCCGAGCAGTGAGACGAGAACCTCGGGCTTGCCTGCGGCACCGAGCGCTGTGAGGGCGGTATCGACGATGGACTTCACGGGAGCCACGCCACGCAGGTATGCGACGAGCATACGTGCGAGCGGTCCGACTTCCATCGACTTGCCGTCGTAGCGGGGGGCCTTGGCCCACGAATACTTGTCGTTGATGTCATAGCCGGGGAACGTATCCACGGCCTCCGTCTTGCCGTCCTGCGGATTCAGTCCGCTTTCGGACTTGAACCACGAGTGCTCGACGTACTCGAGCACCTTGTCGGGGCTCGCGTCCTCGACCTTGAGTCCCTGGGCGGTGAAGATCGCACCGTTGGGAAGGTAGCGCTTCGTCATCTCCATCGACGGGTCGTTGAAGACGCCCCACGCCAGGAAGTTGCCGGTTCCGGCGCCGTAGCTGAGGGCGTCAGCGTAGAACGGCGCGATTGCGAGCGTGTCGGGGATCATCGTGTTGTAGACCCAGTCACGCACACGCATGAAGCGGAAGAGCACGTCGTCGATCTTCTCCTCGGTGGGCACCCATGAGGTCCCGCCGGGAATCGAAGTCATGAAGTGCGGGAACTTGCCGCCCATGATCGCGATGATGCGAGCGGCCTCCGCCTGGATCTCGAGCGCCTCCAGATAGTGGGCCACCGCGATGAGGTGAAGCTCGGCGGGCATGTCCTGCGCGTAGGCGGGGTGACCGAACCACCCGTTGGTGAAGATGGACAGCTGGCCGCCTTCAACGAGGGTCTTGAGCTTGGACTGCACGGCACCGAAGTCCGCCGTCGACGTGCCGGCAGCTTGTGCGAGCGCGTACGTATCGGCGATGTCGGCCTCGAGCGCCTTTGAAGGGTCGACGTAGTCGAGTGCCGCCAGCGTGTAGAACCACAGCACGTGGCTGTGCAGGAACTCCGCGGCCTCGATGAGGTTGCGGACGATGCGCGCGCCGTTGGGGATGGTGACCCCCAAGGCCGACTCAGCGGCCATCGTAGCGCCGTGGCCGTGGGAGACCGGGCACACACCGCAGATTCGCTGCGACACATAGAATGCGTCAGCAGGCTGGCGGCCCTTCAGGACCGTCTCCATGCCACGGTACAGACCACCTGAGACCCAGGCGTCGGTGATCACGCCACCTTCGACCGAGCACTCGACACGCAGGTGACCCTCAATCCGGGTCAGCGGGTCGATGACCGCAGTCCCGCTGGCGGCCGATATAGGCACCGGTGTAGCCGACGTGGTGGTGGGTGTTGCAGTGGACGTAGTTGCCTTGGAAGCCACTACTTTTCGCCCCCCTTCGCGCCGCGCTTGGCGTCATAGTCTTTCATGGGCTCGGTAGCAGGACCTTCGCCGATACGGCCGGCAGCCTTCATGCCGATTCCGTGCACAGCGAGTGCGCCGACGACCACACCGCCGGCTACTGCTCCCACTACGCCGGGGTTGAACCCGCCGCCCTGTGGGCCGGAGCCGATGGCGACCTGCGGCATGCGACCGAGGAACGGCGCGCCGTTGTCGACCCAGTTGTAGTTCGCGCAGCCGATGCAGGGGGAGCCGGACTCGACGCACCAGCTTACCGAGTTGTTCCAGCGTACGATCGGGCAGTTGGTCTGGGTCTGGGGGCCCTTGCATCCGACGGGATACAGGCAGTAGCCCTTGGCCTCTTCGGCCGAACCGAACTGGTAGACGAACTCGCCATTCTCGAAGTGACCACGACGCGGACAGTTGTCGTGGATGGTCTGGCCGAATATGAACTTCGGCCGGCCGTACTCGTCGAGCTTGTCGAGGATGCTGCCGTCAGCCAGCTGACCGAGCAGCAGTGCGTCGATGATGATCGCGACGATCCATTCCGGATTGACCGGGCATGTGGGCAGGTTGATGACGGGTGTCGCGATGCCCTTCTCTTTCAGGTACATCGAGATGCCGGTGCCGCCTGCAGGGTTCGGCGCCGCCTTTACCCAGCCACCATCGACCGCACAGGAGCCGACCGCGATGACTGCGGCAGCCTTGGGCGCGATCTCGTCGATGTATTCCAGCCCCGTCTTGCCGGCGATTCGAAGGGTGTTGCCTTCGAGTCCCGTCATGACGGTGCCCTCGTAGATCATGATGAAGTTGCCCTCGTTCGCCTCCGCGGTGTCAAAGAGCGCCACATCGGCTTCGTGACCGGTGGCCATCATGATCGTCTCGATGTAGTTCAGGGACAGGATGTCGAGCACGATCTGCGCGATGTCGGGATACGTGGCCTGAGCAGCAGACTCAGTACAGCCCGTGCACGCGCCGCCGTTCACCCAGACGGCGGGGTAGAGTTTCGAGCCTGCGGCTGCCTCGACTGCGCCTGCGATGGTTGGAGCCATCGTCTCGGCGAGTCCGAGCATCGCCGCGACCGAGCCGCAGTACTTCAAGAAACTGCGGCGGGTCACGCCGCGCTCTGCAAGCTGGTCGTAGAACGCTCGATCCTCATGCGCCATGCCATACACCTCCTTGTGATTCGGTTCTAGACGTTGGGACAGATGCCGTGCGCCACGGACTGCGCGGGCCCCGGCGGCCCTACCGTGGCTCGTATCAGGAACGAGCAGACCCCCCCTCACTGAGACTCAGAGACGAAACGATGCATCGCGCGCACACCGGATCCCCACCGCAAAACGGCGGATAGCCGGGGATTGCCTGAGAATGGTGGGTGGCGAGAGAGGTAAGAGCGGAGAGGGGCGCACGGCCCGTCAAGGGTCGGCGTCAAACGGTTCGATGCACGAATGCCAAGACCCTGCGACCCCCTCGTTGGTCGGCTGCCCGGTCTCCTGAACCAGTACGCGCCCTGTCTTTCAGGCGGTCCCTCTCTGGCCAGCCCCTATTCTAACACCCACGTACGGCGCAAAACGACAGCGCTCGTAGGACTATTCTTCCCATAGACTCGGGTTTCCTCGTCTTGGGGTCCTGCGAGCCGGGTATGCGCTATGCTGGGTTCCTCAACCAGAAGGTGTTGCGCAGGACTCCGGCGAATAGTCCTTGCAGCACAGGTTGACTGTCTCGTACAGGGGTGAGGTTCGTGTCCAAGCACAGCGGCGAACTCGTCGTTGACATCCGCAAGCTCGATCCGGCACTGCGCCGCGCCGTCGTGTTCGCTGTCGTCGACAAGATGCTCGAGCTGGCGTCAAGCAACCAGATCGTGCTGGTGTGCGACCATGAGCCCGCAGGGCTCGGTTATCAGATCGATCTTCGGCGAGAGTCGCGCGGTCGCTTCGAGTTCACGTATGACCGGCGTTCCGACGGTGCATGGGTCGCTTTTGTGAGACCCAAGAAGGGCAAGATGGCGTCATAGCACTCGGGTGAGTAGGTCGTCCAGATCGGCGATCGACCCGCTCCAGGTGGACGTGACCCCGGGCAATCCTCCGACGTAGAACGTCCGCATCCCCACGTCCGCTGCAGCCATATCCAGCATCGGGTCATCCCCGACCATGAGGCATGCATCGGGTGCGACGCCGAGAAGCTCGGCGATCTGGCGGAAGTAGTGGGGGAGGGGCTTGCACGCCTCGGAGTTCTCGTAGGAGGTCACCAAATCGAACTGGTCCGGGCTGAAGCCTGCCCAGCGCACCCGCTCCGCTACTGCCGCGTACGGAAAGATCGGGTTGGTGGCCAGGGCGCACTTGAGTCCGTGCCCCCGGGTGGCCGCGACCGCAGAAGCCGCGCCGTCGCGAGGCCCGTTACCAGCCTTGAGAGAGGGGAAAGAGCTCTCATAGAACGTCGCCAGCGTGGATCGGGTGACGGGGTCGGCAAGATCGGCGCCGGTCAGTTTCAAGAAGTGCTCCTCGAAGACCGAGCGGTTCGTGCGGCCGACGTGAGGTTCGCACATAGCGGCCGTTGCCTGCATAACGGCCTCCAGAGCGGTCTTCTCGTCGGTGTGGACGAGCCGCGCAAGCTCCGGTCCCAGTAGTGCGAAGTACTCGCGAAGGAACCCCTGCAGATCGATGTCGAGGAGGGTTCCGTCCAGGTCGAAGAGCACTGCGTGTATCACGAAAGCCTCCCGGTTTGAGGTGCGCGGGCGCATGGTAGCACGCCTTGCGCGGACACGGAGCGGGGGTGCTCGACTTCCTGAACGAGTGTTGACACGAGGCATACCCTGTGGGGTATCATGCGGTATACCCTACGGGGCATTTAGCCCGAGGACCATTCAACGTTTTGAGCACACGGAAGGAAGCGATCACATCCCATGGGAGCAGTGAAAGACGGCGTCGAGCAGTCGCTGCGTGAGATATGCGGCGACGACCGTGTTCGGACCACCCGGGTCGAGCGCAAGATGTACTCCTTCGACATCGGGGCCATGCCCGGTCTGGTGAAGCCCTTCGTCCCCGCAGGAACAGCCGGAGCGGTCGTGCGCCCGACGAGCGAGGAGCAGCTGAAGAAGCTCGTTGTGCTCGCTCAGGATAAGGGCACCGCCCTTGTGCCCCGTGGCTGGGCTACCAGCGGCTACGGTGGGGTCTTGCCGCGCGAGGGAGCGATCGTGGTGGATCTATCCGGATGGCAGAAGGTGCTGTCCGTGGACACCGAGGCGCTCACGGTCAGAACGCAGGCCGGTGCGGTGTGGGAGCAGGTCGACCGTGACATTCAGAAGCAGGGCGTGACGCTGCGCATGTATCCGTCGTCGTACCCGAGTTCGTCGGTCGCCGGGTGGCTGGCGCAGGGGGGCAGCGGCTTCGGCAGTTACGAGTACGGGCAGTTCAAGGAGAATGTGGTCGCGGCCCGGGTCGTGTTGCCGACGGGCGAGGTCAAGGAGTTCACCGGCGAGGAGCTGCTCACCTATGTGGCCGATGCCGAAGGCATCACCGGTTTCATTACTGAGGTCGAGTTCCGAGTCCGGCCCCTTGAGCAGGAGGTTCACCGCCTCGTGGCCTTCGACACCGCCGGCAAGCTCGGCGCGGCGCTGGCGGCCGTCTCGGCACAGGGGCTTCCTCTCTGGTCGATCACGTTCCTCAACCCGGAATCAACCCGTCTGAAGAAGCAGCTTCCTCACCGTCACGGTCACCCGTGGGAGGAGGCTCACGCTCACTACGAGCCAACGATCCCCGAGGCGTACTTGGCGGTTATCGCGTACCCGGCCTCGCGCCGCGACGCCATCGATGCGGGCCTGGCCGACGCCATCGAGACCCATGGTGGTCGCGAACTGGACGCCGAGGCGGCTGAGCACGAGTGGGAGCAGCGCTTCGCGCCCATGCGCCTGAAGCGCATAGGCCCGTCGATCGTGCCGACCGAGGTCATCGTGCCTCTGGCGCAGATGCCTGCGGTCCTCGGGGAGATCGACGCCAAGATCGATCAGCCATTCATCCTCGAGGGCATGGTCGGCAAGGGCGACAACGTCGTACTCCTCGGCTTCATCCCGCACGACGAGCGCGCGTTCACGTTTAACCTGGCCTTCGCGCTTTCGCTGTCAGTCATCAAGATCGCCAAAGCACACGGTGGCGCGGCGTACTCAACCGGCCTGTACTTCCGCCGCGAGGCGCCGAGTGTGTTGGGAGACAAGCGCCTTGCTGCTCTCAAGGCCTACAAGTCCCGCGTCGACCCGCACGGCATCCTCAACCCGGGCAAGGTCTACGGGGCCGGTGGAATGCTCGACCTCTTGATGGGTACGGCGGCGGTGTTCGAGCCGATCGTGCGTCCGATCGCCAACGCGGCCAAGCCCCCCAAGGGCCCAGGCGACCTGTCCAAAGACGTGAACGGGATTCCGGGCGATGTGGCCTTCATGGCCTACGCGTGCTCGCGGTGCGGGTACTGCGTTCCGACGTGCGAGCAGTACACCGGTCGCGGCTGGGAGAGCCATTCGCCGCGCGGGAAATACGCTTACCTGCGAGAGGTCATGGCCGGTCGCGAGGAGTGGAACCGAGCGGCCATCGACACGTTCCTCGTCTGCACGACCTGCGAAGTGTGCAACACGCGCTGCCAGCTGCAGCTTCCCATCGAGCACAACTGGATGGACATGCGCGGCAAGCTCATCAACGAGGAGAAGCGCGGCACGTTCCCGCCGTTCGAGATGATGGCCGCGTCCCTTCGGGGCGAGAGAGACATCTGGGCCGGAAAAGCGGAGAACCGCGACAACTGGGTACCGGACGATGTCGCCGCCAAGATCCCCGAGAAGGCCGACATCCTCTACTTCGCCGGCTGCACAGCGAGCTTCGTGGAGACCGACATCGCCGAGGCGTCGATTCGCCTCCTCCAGGACGCCGGTCACTCGGTGGCGTATATGGGCAAGGACGAGGCCTGCTGTGGCATTCCGATGAAGGTTGCTGGCAAGTGGGACCTATTCGAGGAGATCTACGAGCACAACGTCACTGAGGCGAAGAAGCGCGGGGCCAAGACCATCGTCACCTCGTGTCCCGCGTGCGGACTGGTGTGGAAGGAGCTCTACGCGAAGCTTGCAGCCGAACGCGGCGAAGACTTCGACTTCGAGGTCAAGCACTACTCGGAACTCATCGCACCTGCGTTGGCGGACGGGACATTGGCCCTGAAGAGCGACCCGTTCGAAGGCAAGAAGATCACTTTCCACGATTCATGTCACATGGGTCGAGCGCAGGGCAACTACGAGCCGCCCCGCGACATGCTCAAGGCGATTCCCGGAGTCGAGTACGCCGAGATGGAGCACAACCGCGAAGAAGGCATGTGCTGCGGATCCGTGCTGACGCTGGTCGGTGAGATGCCGATCGCGCCGGTTCTGGGCAAGCATCGGCTGCAGGAGGCCGTCGACATCGGCGCCGATACGGTCGTGGCGCTGTGCCCGTGCTGCCAGGTGCAGCTGCGCGACTCGGTCATCAAGAACGACCTACCCTTGAAGATCGACGATCTGTCGCGCGTCGTGGCGCAGGCGGCCGGCTACGACATTCCCGAAACCACCGAGTACTCCATGTATATGTGGAGCTACTTCGAGAAGTTCATCATCTTGCTGCAGCCCGAGAACATGGCCAAGTTCATGACCCGCATCTTCCCTCAGATGATGGACGCGATGCCCGCAGGCATGGCCCCGATGATGCGCTCTATGAAACACGTGCCGGGCGGACTGGCGATGATGGAGAAGATGATGCCGCTCATGTTCCCGGCGATGGCGCCAGGGATTCTCGGCAAGGTCATGCCCGACATGGTGAGCGAAGTTGAAGACTACATCGGCGAGATGCCGCCTGACATGGCCGAGTTGATGCCCGATCTGCTCCCCAAGACGATGGACTCGCTCATGCCGACGTACTTGCCCGAGCTCATTCCGCATCTGGTTCCGTTCTGGATCGAGTTCCTTCGTGATGAGGGCGCGGCGCGTTCTGCGGCAACCGCCTAGGCACGAGCGCACGGTAGGAGATCGCCACGAGGCGGGGCTCAAACGGGTCCCGCCTCTTTCGTGTGCGCGGTCACTGGAAAAGTGTGTCTAAAGTCACACGCGCGTTTGCCGATGACAGAACCATGAACACTACAGCCTCGAAAGACCAGGTCATGTCCCGGCTCGCCGGGATTCCCATGTTCGCCGATCTCGCGCCGGACAGCGTCGAGGCGCTGGCGGAGATGGTGCAACTGCGCCGGTACCCGAAGGGCGCCTTCATCGTGGGCCAGAACGAGGTCGGCACGGCCATGTTCCTGCTGGTCGCAGGGCGCGTGAAGGTGGCGCTTGCCAACCCGGACGGCAGGGAACTGGTGCTGAGCTACCTTGAGGCCCCCGCTCACTTCGGCGAGATGGCTCTCGTTGACGGACAGCCGCGATCCTCAGATGTCATCGCGGTCACCGATGTCGAGCTGCTCGCGCTCGAGGCCAGGGACCTCTCGGCCGCCATTCAGCTACAGCCTCGACTGGCGCTCTCGCTCATCGCGACGCTCTCGAGACGTCTCAGACACACAATCGCTCGGCTTGAGGACATGGCGTTCAGCGATGCGACCCACCGGGTCATGCGGGTGGTGCTCAACGTGGCCACAGCCGGACTTGAGACACGGGGTGCGCCCGTGATCCAGGGGATGACGCACTACGACATCGCGACATTGGCGGGCACCTCGCGTGAGACCGCCAGCCGCGTCATCTCTTCGCTGGCGCGCGACGGCATCGTCACGACGAAGGGCCGGCGCATCATTGTGGACCTCGATCTTCTCGTCACGAGGCTCGAGCAGGAGTAGTCGGCTCGCGTGGGGCACAGCTGTGCACCCGCCCCTCCTGCCGCCCTTCACTTGCCACGAGTCAGCCGCTCATGTCGTGGGTATACTCTGCCTCACGTCACCGACATGACCGTTCGCGAGGAGGATTCCCATGAAGGATTTCACGCTCGAGGAGCTTGCTGAATTCGACGGCCGTGAAGGCCGACCCGCCTACGTCGCCTATGACGGCGCCGTCTACGACGTCACCGAGAGTGGCATGTGGGGAGACGGCGATCACGAGGGGATGCATCAGGCCGGGGCGGACCTCACTACCGACCACGACGAGGCTCCGCACGATGTGTACGTGACCGACTTTCCTCAGGTGGGGAAGCTCGTCTGACGCGGTGCCCGTGAGGTTCTTTCGGCCGTGTAACGGACGAGGAGCGCTCGTGTAAGACTTCGGCAACAACAACACGCCGATGATGTAACTGAATACTGCCAAGCGTGCAACCAACCCCTCGCAGGGTTCGCCTATCGTCGTGGCGGTCGGAGCCGACGCTCCGGCCGCCATTGATGTTCTCGCATCACCGAAACGAAGGAGGACCCATGCGAGGAAGGATGAAGGCCGCTTGGCTGACGGGGGCTGCGCTTGTATGCATGCTCGCGGTAGTCGGGACCGCGGTCGCCGCCACTCAGGTGCGCC
The DNA here is from genome assembly GCA_034370385.1 of Coriobacteriia bacterium. Taxonomy (NCBI): domain Bacteria; kingdom Bacillati; phylum Actinomycetota; class Coriobacteriia; species Coriobacteriia bacterium. The sequence goes on along the minus strand of JAXMKZ010000059.1, from coordinate 42,175 downwards.
TGTCTGTGGATGTGACTCCCAAGAGGGGCACGTACGGCACCGAGGTCGTCGTACGCCCGAGTATCGACAACACCGTCTCGGTCGGCGACAGGATCGACCTGTTCGTCCTCGACGCCTCAGACGCGTGGGTGAAGTACGGAGAGGGCCAGGTCGTCGAGTCTCACGAGACCACCGGCGCTGCTCCTGAGATCGAGCCCCTCTACCTCGGCATCGACGAATCACTCACGTATCCCGCCGTCATGCGTGCCGTCTACATCCCGGTGGCATCCTCGCCCAACGCTTCGGCAACGAGCGAGATATTCAGCCTTCGGATGTCGCGAAACACCCGCACAGCCGTCAGCATCTCTACGCCGTCGGCCATCCGAAAGAACAAGTCGTTCAGCACGACGTTCATGGTCGCGCCGATCAGCGGGGTGGGCAAGGTCGCCGTCAAGGTGAAGAGCGCCTCCGGCTCGTACAGCAAGTCGATGACGCTGACCACCGATGACCTCGGCAACGCCGCGACGACGCTGAAGCTTCCCCGGGCCGGACGCTACACGATCAGCGCGAAGTTCCTCGGCAATACCTTCGGTGTCGCGTCGCCGATGAAGTCCAGGACCATCACCGTCCGTTAGCTTTCGCCACCCCAGACATTAGTTCAGAGAGGAAGGTCACTGACATGCTCCGAAACCCCATCAAGCGTTTCGCATCGCTCGCCCTTGCCGTCACAGTCGTCGCCGCGCTTATGGCGCCGCAGGCCGCCTTCGCAGCCACTTCGCTCAAGCTCTCCGGCTCGACCACCGTACAGCCGCTTGCACAGGAGTTCGCGACCGCGTTCAAGAAGACGAGCACGGGCAAGGGCTGGACGATCACCGTCGCCGGCGGCGGTTCGAGCGTCGGATTCAAGGATGCTGCTGCAGGCCGCGTCGACATCGGAATGTCCTCGCGCGACCCCAAGAGCAGCGACCCGGCAGGGCTCGAGTATCACGTTGTAGCGCGTGACTCGCTCGCCGTCATCGTCCACCCGAGCAACAAGGTCCGCAAGCTGACCGAAGCGCAGGTTCGGGACATCTATCACGGCAAGATCACGAACTGGCGGCAGGTCGGTGGCGCCAACGCCTCGATCGTCCTGTGCGGACGCACCGGCGCATCCGGCACGTACGAGTACTTCAAGGAAGCATTCCTTGCCAACAAGCGCCAGTCTTCGCGCACCAAGGGCTACGCCTCCAACGGCATGGTTCGTTCGGGTGTCGCGCGCAACAAGAACGCTATCGGCTACGTGGGTATGGCGTTTGTGAACAGCTCGGTGCGCGGCGTGACCATGGGCGGCGTTGCACCGACTCGTGCCAACGCACTGTCCGGGAAGTACAAGTACGTCCGCCCCCTCTACTTCATCACCAAGGGCGCGCCGTCCGGCAACACCAAGAAGTTCCTCGACTGGTGCAAGAGCTCTGCTGGCCAGAAGGTGGCCGGCAAGGAGTTCCTGCCGATTCGCTAGTACCGCACCGTACGCCGCCGGGTCCGGAGTGATTGTGCGCTTCGGGCCCGGCGCGCGTGTGTTCTGAGAGACGTGAGAGACGTGTGGAGTGAGGAGAATTGATGACCGGGGACGAGATGTCAGCGACAGCGGTGCCCTCTATCGGAGCTTCGACGAAGACACCGACGGTGGACCTCTCTTCGCGGGTCAAGCGGGTGGGCGAGCACGTCGCGGCACCGGTCTTGGCGGCGTGCGCGATCTTCTCGGGTGCACTGGTCACGCTCGTGATCGCGTACGTGTTCCGCTACGCCGCACCCCTGTTCGCCACGCAAGGCCTTGCGTTTGTCACCACGGGCGACTGGGACACCGCTATCGACATAGCATGGTCCGAGTCGGCCGTCGTGTTCGGGGCGTTGCCGCTCATCATCGGAACCACGCTCACCACCTTGGGTGCGCTGGCGGTTTCCGTCGTCTTGGGACTGGGATGCGCGATCTTCATCGCTGAGCTTGCGCCGGATTGGCTGCGTACGCCGCTTGAGTCGGTGGTGCAGCTGATGGCAGGCATCCCGTCTGTGGTGTTCGGTTTGGTCGGGCTGGCCGTAGTAGTGCCGGTCCTGACGAAACTGGTTCCCGCCGACGCCATGGACGTAGTCCCGGACGTTCCGCTCGAAGGAGCGTCGCTTCTTGCGGGTGTTCTGGTGCTCTCCTTCATGATCCTGCCGTTCTTCGTGACCGTCGCGGTGGATTCGCTGAGGGCCGTACCGCGGGGCTTCTTCGAGGGTGGACTCGCCCTTGGGATGCACCGCTGGCGGGCGATCACCCGTATCCAGGTGCCTGCGGCCGCCCCCGGGCTGCTTGCGGGGGCCGTTCTTGCGGCGGCGCGCGCGATCGGTGAAGCAATCGCGCTTTCGATGGTCGCCGGGTCCATCGCCTTCATACCGAGCATGGAGTGGGGGGTGCAGTACTTCCCGTTCATGCCGATTCGCACGATGGCCTCTGCGATCGTGGAGACCGGCGGGGAGGCTATGAGCATCCCCGACATCGAGGCGGCCTTGTTCGGACTTGCCGCGCTTCTACTCGTGGCGAGTCTGTCGTTGAGCCTGTTCGCCCGCTGGATCGTGGACTGGTATCGACGACGGCTTTCGCTCGACACCGGGCGCTCGTTGTGAACGGGGACACCATGAGAAGCGATCACCACATCACACGACCGAGGCGGCTGTCTACGAGGATTGGTCCCGCCGCAGCGTGGCTTGCCGCAGGGATCGTCGCCGCAGTCTGCTTCTTCATCGTGGGCTACTTGATCTATGAGGGGATCCAGTATGTCGATTGGACCTTCCTGACTACCGACCCCGAGCCTAGTCTGGTCGAGGAAGCAGGAGGCGGCATACGGATTCCCATCGTGGGTACGACGGTGCTGGTCTTGCTCTCGACGTTGCTGACCGTGCCCATAGCGTTGGGCGCGGCGGTCTACCTCGCGGAGTATATGGACGAGCGCAAACCTCTCACCAAGAGTATTCGTCTGGGACTGGAGGTCCTTGCGGGCGTTCCTTCCGTCGTATTCGGCATGTTCGGTGTAGCCATGTTCTCGCATGCGGCATTCACGTTCATGTCTTCTGCGGGCGCCGAGGGCGCCGACGCTGCGTTCGGCCGCTCGTTCTTCGTGGCCGCGACGGTCATGGCGATCCACGTGCTTCCGTTCGTGATCAAGGTCATGGAGGAGGCGGTACGGTCGGTGCCTGCGAGTTACAGGCACGGCGCCGCGGCTCTCGGCGTCACGAAGTGGCGGGCGATCAGGCGCGTCATCCTGCCTGCGGCGTCACCCGGACTGATGACCGCCGTCATTCTGGGGATGGGCCTTGCAGCGGGAGACACCGCCATCGTCTGGCTCACGCTTGGCGGAACCATGAGCATGGCCGTCGACAACTGGTGGGCGCCCGAACACATTCTCACGGTCATACGCGGGACGGGATCCACACTCACGACCTTCACCTACTTCTCGTCGCCCGCCGGCGAGGGGAATGCGCCGGGCCTCGCCTACGGTGCGGCGATGGTCTTGATGCTGCTCGTGGTGACGCTCAATGCGGCCGCCACGCTGATCGGCCGCTTTGCAAAGAAGACACGATGACCACCGTGCACCAAGGAAGGGACGAGTAAATGGGTGAGCCGACCAAGCAAGCCGTACCCGAAATCGATGAGGCCGCCCTGCTTTTGGCGGATCTCGACCGCCAGATGGTGCGTGCCGAGCGCGCGCTGGAGCGAAACACGATGCTCAAGGTCGATGGCCTCGAGGTGCGCTACGGGGCAAAGACGGTGCTCACCGACGTCACCATGGATATTCCTCAGAATCAGATCACCGCGTTCATCGGGCCTTCGGGATGTGGCAAGTCCACCGCGCTGCGCTGCTTCAACCGCATGAACGATGAGATTCGGAGCTTCTCCATGAGCGGCCGAATCCTGTACGGCGGACAGGACATCCGTGAGCCGAAGGTCGACGTGACTGAACTGAGGCGACAGATCGGCATGGTGTTCCAGCACCCGAACCCCTTCCCGATGTCGATTCACGAGAACATCGCGCTCGCAGTCAAGGAGCACCGGGGACGCGTGAGCAAGGATGAGGTGGACCACGTAGTCGAGTCCGCGCTCACGCACGCGAACCTATGGGATGAGGTCAAGGGTGACCTGAAACAGTCGGCGCTGGCGCTGTCAGGCGGCCAGCAGCAGCGACTGTGTATCGCTCGCGCGCTCGCGGTGAAGCCCACGGTCATCATGCTCGATGAGCCCTGCGCCTCACTCGACCCCATCTCGACGGCGCGTATCGAGGAGTTGCTGCTTGAGCTCGTTGCCGACTACACGATCATCATCGTCACACACAACCTGGCGCAGGCCCGCCGGATCTCAGATGACGTCGCCTTCTTCCTCATGGGCCGCCTGCTTGAGTTCGGCGAGGTCAGGCGTGTGTTCGAGGACCCGATGCGCCGAGAGACCGCCGAGTATGTCCGCGGGGCGTACGGGTAGGATTCGGGGAGCCTGCAGGCTTTGCGGCCCTGCCACCGGTCCCGGGCTACGCCCCCGGTCCGCGCTCGAAGCGCGCGACCGTCTCCACATGGTACGTCTGGGGGAACAGGTCGACCGGAGTCGCGTCGGTCAGCGAGTAGCCCACCTCGACGAGCCGGGCGGCATCGCGTGCGAGGGTGGCCGGGTCACATGAGACGTACGTCACAACCCGCGGTTTCGCCGAGCCAAGCGCCGCGATCACGGCAGCGTCGAGTCCTGCTCTCGGCGGGTCGACCACGAGCGCGTCAAAACGCCCGAGGCCGACTATCTCGCGCGCCGCATCTCCGCCGACGACGTCAGCCCACACGCCGGCGTGCTCGAGATTCCGGCGCAAGTCGCGCACAGCGCTGCTCGCAGACTCGACGGCGACCACATCGCCGGCCACCTGAGCGAGCGGCAGCGTGAACGTGCCGGCGCCGGCGAACAGGTCGACCACCCGGTCGGTGCCGTCGAGTGCGAGCGAGTCGAGCACGAGCCCGATCAACGCCTCTGCCCCAGGGGTGTTGACCTGGAAGAACGAGGGGGCTGAGATGGCGAACGACATGCCGTTGAGCTGCTCGCGCCAGGCACCTTTGCCGCTCAGGACTTCGACGCCCGCCACGCGACGCTCCTTCTGCGGGCCTTTCGCCAGCACGCGCACGATGCTGGTTGCGGGGACCGCCGCTGACAGCAACTTCGCCGCAGCTGCCCGCTGGAACGGACCGGGCTCAGTCCACAGCGCGATCTCGAGGTCCCGGGTTGCAGACGCGACACGCACCGACACGCGGCGCAGGCCTAGGTCCGACTGGCCGGCAAGGTAGCGCAGTGCGCCGGTGAGCGCCTTGGGCGCCTTCTCGGCTCGCTTGGGCAGGAGCGGACAGGCGTCGATCGGAACGACCTCGTCGCTTCCTTGACGGTGGAAACCGAGGTCCAGACGCCGGGACGCGGGGTCGCAGACGAGCTCGATCTTGTTGCGGTAACCATACGGCTGGCTAGGGGCGACGGTGGGTCGGACGAGCGGTTCAACGTGGGGCAGCCGCCCAATTCGCACGAGCGCATCCACGACGATGTCGCGTTTGGCGGACAGCTGGGCATCGATGCTGACATGCTGCCACGCACAACCCCCGCACGACCCGAAGTAGGGGCAGCCGGGCTTCACGCGTGACGCTGAGGGCGAAATCACGTCGATCACACGGGCGCGCGCGAAGCGATCCCGGTCATCGGTGATCTCGGCGGCGACCCGGTCGCCGGGACAGGCGCCCTTGACGAAGACGGTTCTGCCATCGTCGAGGTGGGCGATGGCATCGCCGCCGTATGCTAGTCTTTCGATGTTGAGTTCGAGCACGCGACTCGCTCCTCGCGTAGGGATTGGTACCGGCACATCCTAACCGACGTACGCATCGGGGCCGCGGGGATGCCGGTGTGCGAGAGTGGGGCCGCGTTCATGTCTGCGCTTGAGGCCGGGTTCGCTTGCGAGGAGGTCCTGTTGTGTCGAAGCAGGTTCTGATCGTCCATGATGACGAGGCGTTCGTTGCCCAGCTGAGCGCAGCGCTTGTCGCCGCAGCTGCAGACACGCTGGTTGATACCGCGCTATCAGCTCCGCGGGCTCTGGGAATGGTCGCACAGCAGATGCCCGACGTGTTTGTCGTCGAGGCCGAGCTGATCGGCGTCGACGGCTACGCGTTCACCCAGCAGCTCAAGGCCGATCCGCAGACCAAGGACGTCCCGGTTGTGATAGTCACCGCGATGCCCAACGAGGCATCCGCCCTGCGTGCGCGCCAGGCGGGTGCCTCAGCGCACCTCTCGGCAGCTGGTGCGATCGAGGGTATTGCCGGCAAGGTGCTCACGCTTGCCGGGTCGGCGCCCGCACCAGCGGCAGCGGCTCCGGCACCGGTCAGCGACATGCCTGCGCCGATGCCGATGCCGGTGGTGCCCTCCGCCCCGGCGCCGATGCCCGCAGGGCCGCCTCCCATGCCTGTCTCGCCGATGAGCGTCGATGCCATTCGCGAGCCGATGGGGGCCCCCGAGCAGATGGCCGCCCCCTCCTCGGCGGTGCCGAGCGTGGAACCTGCTGCCGGAGTGGTGGCCGCGCCGGAGCAGACGACACCGGGGCCGATAGGTGGCCTTGGTGGGGCGTCTCCGGCCAGGTCCGTTGAAGCTGCCACTGAGGGCAGTGCTGCATCGTATGGCACACCGCAGCCCGTGACCCCGCCGAAGGCACCTGATTCGGGAGGCATGGGCAGCGGGGTTCCGCAGCCGGTCAGCGGCAGCGTCTCGGCGGCTTCGGACATCAAGATGCCGGGAAGCGACATCCCCCACATCGACGACCTTCTGCGACTCATGCTCGAGCGCGGTGGTTCCGACCTGCACATAACGGTGGGCAGTCCCCCCGGCATCCGCCAGCGGGGCGAACTGGTCGCGGTTGAGGAGATGAAGCCACTCACCCCGCGTGACACGATGGAGATGATCCTGTCGCTGCTCTCCGAGGAGCAGCGTCGGCGGTTCGAGACAGAGCTCGAGCTCGACTTCGCCTACTCCATTCCCGGGGTCTCGCGCTTCCGCGCCAACGTCTTCCAGCAGCGCAATTCGATGGGTGCGGTCTTCCGCGTCATCCCCATCAAGATCCCGACGATGGACGAGCTGGCTCTCCCGAAGGTCTGCCGCTTCCTCGCCGATCGACCGCGGGGACTCGTGCTCGTCACCGGGCCGACCGGCTCGGGTAAGTCGACCACGCTGGCTGCGATGATCAATCACATCAACGAGACCAAGTCGCTGCACATCATCACGATGGAAGACCCCATCGAGTTCATGCACCGCAACAAGAAGAGTTTCGTGAACCAGCGCGAGGTGGGCGAAGACACGCACAGCTTCGCGTCAGCGCTCAAGCGCGTGTTGCGTCAGGACCCCGATGTGATCCTCGTCGGCGAGATGCGCGACCTCGAGACGATCTCGGCGGCGATCACGGCGGCCGAGACGGGGCACCTGGTCCTCGCAACGCTTCACACCACCGGTGGCCCGGAGACCGTCGACCGCATCATCGACGTGTTCCCGCCCCACCAGCAGCAACAGGTCAGGATGCAGCTGTCCAACACGCTCGAGGGTGTTCTGTCGCAGGTGCTGCTCCGCTCCACTGACGGGCGCAACCGTATGCTCGCCATGGAGATCATGCTCGGCGTACCCGCCATCTCGAACCTCATCCGCGAAGGCAAGACCCACCAGATGGACACGATCATCCAGGGTGGCGCTCAGTTGGGGATGCAGACCCTCGATCAGCACCTCAAGATTCTGCTGACGCAGGGCAAGATCAGCTTCGAGGAGGCCATCAGCAAGGCGAAGAGCCCTCGCGAGCTGGCCGACATGGTCGGACGCAAGATTTAAGCGACACGATACGGGTGGCCGCTTCGCCGCGGTCGGCATCAGGAGGCGGGGACATGGATAGCGCACGCGTGCGGTGGACCACGAAGCGCCAGCTCGTGGGCACTGACGAGGCGGGACACAGTGTGGTCATGGATGCATCGGCCGCCTACAAGGGGGAGGGTTCCGGGTTTCGTCCCGTGGAGCTCGTTCTTCACGGGCTTGCGGGTTGCACGGGCATGGACGTCATCTCGATCCTTGAGAAGAAGCGTCAGGATGTGCGCGGGCTTGAGATCAACGTCACCGGAACACCCAGGACCGATGAGTATCCCAAGATCTACACCGACATCGCTGTCGAGTACGTGGTCACCGGCTATGGAATCAACCCCGCTGCGGTGGCCCGAGCCATCGAGCTGTCTGAGGAGAAGTACTGCTCCGTGAAGGGCATGCTCGGTCCGCAGGTGCACGTGACCACGAGTTACCGCGTGATTGACGCTCGGGCTGCGGGCACCTCCCTGCTCTCCGGCGACGAGATCGACGAGTAGAGCGACGTCGAACGTGGGCGATGCCGTCGTCATGCCCGTCCACAACGAGGCCGCGAGCGTGGACGGAGTGCTGGATAGCGTCCGTAGGTACTTCGACGGCGAGATTCTCGTGATCGACGACGGCTCGACGGACGAGACCCCGCTGCGGCTTGCACGCCGCGGTGATGTGGGTGTCGTGCGCCTCGATCGCAACTGCGGATACGGGTGCGCGCTGCGCATCGGGTTCGACGTCGCGCGCGAACTGGGCCACGAGCGTGTGGTGACCATGGACTGCGACGGACAGCACGAGCCTGCGCACATCCCTCAGTTTCTCGCTGCGCTCGAGTACCACGACATCGTGTCGGGAAGCCGCTACCTGCCAGCCAGCGCGGCGCACGGGATCGTCGTACCTGAGGACCGTCGACGCGTCAACGCCGTGATCACGAGCGAGATCAACCGCGTGACGGGCTGGGGGCTCACCGATGCCTTCTGCGGCTTCAAGGCGTACCGCGTGCTACGCCTGCAGGAGCTGTCGCTCACCGAGCCGGGCTATGCGATGCCGCTTCAGTTGTGGGCGCGCAGCTGGAGGGCCGGGCTATCGGTAGGGGAGCTTCCGGTCGAGCGCATCTACTGCGATCGCGACCGCACCTTCGGCGAGGATCTGGACGACCCGGAACGTCGGCTCGAGTACTATCTCGGCGTGTGGAACGGGGCCTTGGAGGCGCTATGAACGGCAGCGACTGGTACTACGAGGCGGTGTGCGTGGGCGCCCACCCCGATGATGTCGAGATCGGCATGGGCGCTACCATCGCCAAGCTCACGGCGGCGGGCGCGCAGGTCGCCATCGTCGATCTGACCGACGGCGAGCCGACACCGTATGGCTCGCCCGAGATCCGGGCGGGTGAGTCGGCGAAGGCCGCTGAGATCCTCGGCGCTGAGCGGCGCACGCTGACTCAGGCCAACCGCTACCTGTTTGACAGCGTCGAGGCCAGGACCGAACTCGCGACCGTGCTGCGGGAGTTGAGGCCACGGATGCTGTTCGTGCCCTATCCGGTCGACGCTCATCCGGACCATGTGGCAGCCGCTTCGATCTGTTTGGGCGCCCGCTTCTATGCGAAGTTCACCAAGACCGACATGCCGGGCGAGCCGTTCTATCCGCCGCGGGTCTTTCGCTACATGGCCGTTCATCAGCGCATCATCGCCGAGCCGTCTTTCGTGATCGACGTGACGGCGGAGCTTCCCGTGAAGCTCGAGGCGCTTCGCGCCTACGAATCCCAGTTTGCGGCGAATCCGGCCAATGCGGGCATCGTCGAATCGATGGAGGCGGCTGCAGCGATGTGGGGAGCGCTCGCCCGAGTACCCTTCGGCGAACCGTTCTTCGCCCTCGAGCCCGTGGCCCTCGGCAGCCTCGACGTGGTGTTGTAGGTATCGTGATACGCCAGCGGCCGACACTGCCGGCAGGACATGGCGAGCTGCTGACGACGCCGGTCTACGATGAGTGGGCCGCCCTTGTAGCCGCGAACCGTTCAGCCGCGGAGTCGTGGGACTTCGAGATCGGCGGGGTGGACGCACGCGAACTGCGTGCCGCCGCGCGGTGCGACATGCTCAGTAGCGCCGCGCAGTTCTCCGCGCGCCTCGGTGTGCCCGTGCGACCCGCCGGACTTTCGGATGCGCCGATCATCGCGACCGGGCACCAGCCCGAGCTCTATCACCCCGGGGTCTGGGCGAAGGACTTCCTCGTGCAGCGCTTCGCCGACGAGACCGGCGCCACTGCGGTCGATGTCGTGGTCGACACGGACGGGTTCGATGCCATCAGGGTGACGTCGCCCTGCATGGATCCCGGTCTGGCGCGGTGCCGCCAGTACCTCGCGCTGGCCACCCCCGGCGCCTGCTACGCGTCGACCCCTGTGCCGTGCGCCAGCGCGCTCGCTGACTTCCGGCGTGCGACATCGTCTGCGCTTGAGTCGCTGCCGGCGCCGTCGGTGCCTCGCCACTTCGAGCGCTTCGCCGACTGTATTGAGAGCGCAGCGCACGATGCCGAGAACCTGGCGGAGCTCGTGACGTTTGCGCGGCGCCGCTACGAGGCCGCGGCGCAGACCGACTACCTCGAGGTGCCGGTGACGCAGCTCGCCGCCGGGGAGGCGTACGCGAGGTTCGTGGTGCACCTGCTGCATGATTCACGACGGTTCGCGGGCGACCACAACGCCGAGCTTGCCGCCTATCGGGCGGCGACTCAGACGCGTTCTGCTGCACAGCCGTTCCCCGATCTGGAGATCGGCAAGGAGCGGGTCGAGGTGCCGTTCTGGTGGCTTGCGGGAGGCACGCGCAAGCGGCTGTATGTCCGAGAGGTACCGGGCGGAGTAGCGCTTGTGACAGACGACGGGCCGGTACTGGAGCTGCCGGCAGATGTGCACGTGGCGACGGCGGTGCTGTCCGAGGCGGGCCGTGCCGGGATGCTCGTGGCGCCGAAGGCTCTCACGCTCACCGCGTTCGTGCGGATGCTGTGCTGCGATCTTTTCGTACACGGCGTGGGCGGGGGGCGCTACGACCGAGTGACGGACAGCGTGATCAGGCGCTACTTCGGTGTCGAACCGCCCGCCTACGCGGTTGCGTCGATCACGCTCTACCTGCCGCTTGGCGCCCATCTGGTCTCGGATGCCGAGATCGCCCAGGCCACCGAGCGCGTGAACCGCTTCGAGCACAACCCGGATGCGCTGCTTGCGTCGGTGGATTTTGATGACCCCGACGAACAAGCGCAAGCAGCGGCGCTCGTGAAGGAGAAGGCGCGCCTCGTCGCCGATATCGCGGCTCCGGACGCCGACAAGAAGCGTCTCGGGATGCGCATCCGCGAAGTGAACGCAGAGCTGGCCGGTGTCCTCGCGCCGCTCAAGGCCGAGTTGCTGGACGACCTGGAACGCCTGAAGGCGCAGCGTGCGGCTGCCGACATCCTCACCGATCGCACGTACCCGTTCTGCTTCTGGGATCCGGAGGAGGTCGCCGACAAGGTGCGGTAGGCAGCCGGTCGTTGTCGGGTGAGCCGCCTCGCGGTATGATTCGCAGACCTTAGAGGGGTCTCGTTGTCAGGCGAAAGGAATCCACCATGTCTCTTCCCGTCGTGAACGATGGCTTGTGCACCGCTTGTGGCATCTGCATCGATGAGTGCCCGAGCAGCTGCTACGACCTCGAGGACGTCGCGCGCCTCAATCGTCCGGACGACTGCACCGAGTGCGGCATCTGCGTCGATGCCTGCCCCAACGGCGCAATCACGATGGACTAGTTCCTGCACGAATCGGATCGATCGGGGAGGGGTCGGACGCTGAGCGTCTGGCCCCTTTCGTGTCGGGGTGCCAGGCCTTCAGTCGGGTCGGTGCGGACCAAGGCGGCGGTCATCCGCGGGGGCCCATGCGGTCATTGACGTAGAGCCGGGGTTCTTTGCCCCGCAGCATTCCCACGAACCTGCGGTGGTGTGCCGCGTAGACCACCGCCCCCATAACGAGCGCGAAGGGCCAGTCGGGCGAGTCAAGCAGGATGGCTGTCACCGGAAGCGTCAGCGCCGCAGCGACCTGTCCCGCCATCATGTAGCGGGTGATGGCAATGACGGTCAAACCCACCACTACGACGGCGACGAAGTAGCGCCAGTCATAGGCGAGCAGCGCTCCACCGCCGGTAGCCAGCCCCTTGCCGGTGCGGTGGAACTGCCGCTTGATGAGTGCCATCCACACCGAGTAGTTGTGACCGAGCACCGCACCTGCGACGGCGGCCATCGGCACAGAGAAGGCGGGCACCGACGTCCACTCGATACTCACCGAACTGAGCGTCACGCCCCAAGGGGTCCTGATCGCCTCAGCGAACCCGTAGCCGACGACGAGCATCTTGGCTGCGAGCGCAGGCGCGAAACCCTTCGCGGCGTCGGCGACCATCGCCAGGGCAAACCAGCTCCACGAACCCGTCGAGCGCCGAACGTTCATCGCTCCGACGTTGCCGGTTCCGTGCGTGGTCACGTCTTGGCCCGTGACTGCCAAGACGATGAGGTAGGCGAACGGGATCGAACCGATCAGATACGCGGCGCCAAGTGCCACCGCCACCCAGGTCCACTGGTGCCCGACCGCGTCGATACTCATCATCTCGGTACCACGCACTCGATCGCATTCGGCATGACGGAGACCTCGTATCTGTTGGCAAGCAGGATCTCCCCATCGATCTGGGCCGGTAGCGCGTGGGCGCTTTCGATGACAAGCGAGCGGTGACGACGCATGTGCACAGGGCGCATACGCGTGTGCTTGCCGAAGATGACGAAGGGAAGGCGAAGCAGGGCCTCGGGTAGCGAGAGCGGATCGATCATGCACACGTCGAACAGGCCGTCGTCCGGAATAGCGTCGGGTGTGATCCTGAACCCGCCACCGTAGGTGGGGCCGATGGTTGCGGCAACGATGAGAGTCTCGTGGCGTTCGGGTGCGGCGCCATCGAAGGAGATGACCAGGCTGAACGGAGCGAGCTCGTTGAAGAGCACGTGGAGCAGGGCGGTGAGGTACAGCCATAGGCCATCACGCGACTTCGTGACCTTGTACTCGACGCTCTTCGCGGTCACCTTGGCATCGAGTCCGGCGGCGAACGAGTTGTTGAAGTAGATTCCGTTGCAGACGCCGACGTCGAAGCGACGGCGACGGCCGCTCGCCAGCGTCAGGGCGGCGGCGGTCAGGTCATCCGGAATGCCGAGCGTCCGACGCGTGTCGTTACCTGACCCGGTGGGCAGGATGCCCAGAGCGGGGCGCGAACCCTCGGGAATCGTCATGAGCCCGTTCAGCACCTCATGCACGGTGCCGTCTCCTCCGACGGCCACCACCAGATCATACTGGCCTGAGCCGGCGGCAAGCTCGGTGGCCTCGCCGACTCGCGTGGTCACTGCGGTCTCGTGGACGAAGGTGCCGAGGAGTCTGCTGATGACGGGAACGAGCTTCTCGGTCTCTCCGTGGCGTGCGGTCGGGTTGATGATCAGCAGCGCTCTTGTGTCGGACATGCTCGCCTCACCCGCCTCCCGTGGCTCATCGCCGTCTAGCATAACCTGCAGCTCCGCAGACGTGTTGGTCGCGCTTCGAGGGTGTGATAAAGTGCGTTCCCGCACCAAGCCTCGCCCTCTTAGCTCAGTGGATAGAGCGTCTGCCTCCGGAGCAGAAGGCCGCAGGTTCGAATCCTGCAGGGGGCACCACTGAAGAATCGAAAGGACCCGGCTCCCGTGGGGGGCCGGGTCCTTCTGCGTTCGCTCACGCGCGACCGATTAGTGGCCTTCGGCGCGCTCCTTCTGGTACTCCTCCACGAGCTTCTTCTGAATGTCTCCCGGGATCTGCTCGTAGCTATCGATCGAGATCGCGTAGGTGCCCGTACCGCTGGAGAGTGCACGCAGATGCGGCGAGTAGTGCACGACTTCGGCGTAGGGCACGTGTGCCTTGATCATCTGGGTTCCTGCTTCAGGTGACTCCATCCCCAGAACGCGGCCGCGCATGGAGCTGATATCGCCCATGACGGCGCCCGCGTAGGCGTCCGGTACGAGTATCTCGAGCGTGGCGATCGGCTCGAGGATGACCGGCTCCGCCTTCTCCGCGGCTGCCCGGAACCCGATGCGTGCCGCGGTCTTGAAGGCCATCTCGTTGGAGTCGACCGCGTGCATCGATCCGTCATATACCGCCACGCGCACGTCCTGCACCGGATAGCCGGCGATGGCTCCCGATGTCATGGTGTCCTGAACTCCGCGGTCGATGGCGACGATATAGGGCTTGGAGATCTTGCCGCCCACGATCTTGTCCTCGAACTCGTAGCCGCCGCCCGGGTTGGGCTCCAGCCGAAGCCAGCAGTCGGCGAACTGGCCCGAACCGCCGGTCTGCTTCTTGTGGCGACCCTGTGCCTGCGAGACCTTGCGAATCGTCTCGCGATAGGGGATACGCAGGTCGATCGTCTCGGCCTCGACGTGGAAACGATCGTGGAGTCGTGAGATCACCACGTCGACAGCGGTATCACCCATCGTCGACAGCACGGTCTGGTGTGTCTCCTCGTCACGCCTGAGGATCAAGGACGGATCCTCGTCGACGATACTCTTGAGCGCGGTCCCGAGCTTGTCTTCATCGGCCTTGGTCTTGGCGACGATCGCGACGGGGTAGAGCGGCTCAGGAAGCGGGAGATCGTCGAACGCGATCCCGCCCTTGGCTGACAGGGTGTCGTTGGTGAGCACATCACCCAGCTTGGTCAACACGGCTATGTCGCCAGCGGGAGCCGCGTCGACGGGGGAAGTCTCCTTGCCCGTCATCTTGAACACGTGAGCGACACGCTCCTTCTTGCCTGTTCTCGAGTTGATGAGCTCGATGCCTGGCTTGAGCACTCCCGAGACGACCTTGACCAGATTGAAGCGCCCCACGTACGGGTCGCTCATCGTCTTGAACACATGCGAGGTGACGTCGCCGTCGACTGAGAAGGCTATCTCCTGGCCGTCGGTGGTGTGCATCGGTCCGTGAGCCGTGGGCTCGGGGAAGAAGGTGACTATCTCGTCCATGAGGTCTTCGATGCCCTGGAGCTTCATCGCGGAGCCGACGAAGACGGGAATCACTTTGCTCTGGGAGATGGCGAGCCCGAGCAGTTTCTCGAGGTCTTGCTGGGTGAGGGGATCGCCCTCGAGGTACTTCATCATGAGTTCGTCGTCGGCCTCGGCGGTCTTGTCCGCGAGAGCCTCACGTGCCGCCTCGGCGGCGGGCAGAAGCTCCGCTGGGATGTCCATGATGTCTTCGTGATCGCCCTCGTGGTGATAGGCCTTCATGCGGATGATGTCGACCACGCCGCTGAAGTCGGCTTCGCGGCCCATCGGCAGCTGGACCGCCACAACACGGTCACCGAACTTGGAGGCCAGCGCGGCCATCACCGCATCGAAGTCCGCATGCTCCTTGTCGAGCCGGTTGATGAAGACCGCCCGGGCGATACCCATCTCGCCGGCGATCTTCCAGAGGCGTTCCGTCTGGACCTGAGGTCCCGAGACCGCGTCGACTACGAAGAGCGCCATCTCGGCGGCCTCCATGCCTGCGATGGCGTCCCCGATGAAGTCCGCGTAGCCGGGCGTGTCGATCACGTTGATCTTCACACCGTCGTGAACCACGGGGGCAAGCGACAGGTTCACGGTGAACTTGCGCTTGATCTCCTCCGCTTCGTGGTCAAGCGTGCTCTGGCCGTTGTCGACGGATCCCAATCGGTTCGTCGCGCCCGACAGGAACAGCATGGCCTCAGCAAGCGAGGTCTTTCCCGCGCCGCCGTGCCCGACAAGCACGACGTTGCGGACTTTGTCAGTGCTGGGTGCTCCCAAGTACATCGCCTCCTGGCCGAAACGGGCGCCACGGCGTTGTGGCGTCCTGTGCTGCGCGGAGAGCGACCCCATGCTCGCTTCCGCGAAAGGTCTTAAGAGCTCCAGTTTACCCCGAAAGCCCCGGGGTGTTGCCAGTCCTTATCAGCAGGCGCGGGTGCTGGTAGAATCCCCACGTGCACCGCGCCCGCTCGCGGATGCCCGTCGCGCCCCTTCTCTAGGAGGTTCTTGCTTGTGATCACTCGAAATCGCGCGCTGCTTTCGGCGGTTCTCGCCGTACTGATGATGTCAGCACTCGTTGTGGCCGGTTGCGCACAGGCGCCCGCCCCCGTACCGGAGGAGCAGGCACCGCCCGCCGAGACCACGGCCACCAGCGTCCCCGAGGAGGGCCAGTTGAAGATCCCCGCGTACAAGCCCAACGGCAAAGAGACCGCGATCTTCACCACATCCAAGGGCGAGATCGAGGTCGAGCTCTTCGGCACCGATGCACCGATTCACGTAGGCAACTTCGTCGAGCTGGCCGAGAGTGGCTTCTACGCTGACACGAAGTTCCATCGGTTCGAGGAGGGTTTCGTGGTCCAGGGTGGAGACCCTCAGTCCAAGGAGATGACCTCTGAAGAGGTGATTGCGGAGGTAGCGTCACAGGCGACCGTGCTGGGCACCGGTGGCCCCGGCCACATGATCAAGGGCGAGTTCGACCCGGCCACGAACCCGAACAAGCACACGGAGGGCGCGCTGGGTATGGCTCGCTCGCAGAGTCCCGACTCTGCCGGTTCGCAGTTCTACTTCACGCTGAGCGAGTCCCCGTTCCTCGACGGTAACTACACCGTATTCGGTCAGGTCATCAAGGGGCTTGACGTGATGCAGCAGCTTCGGGTCGGCGACACTGTCGACAAGATCGTGATCGTCGGCGCGACCAAGTAAGCGATCACAACCACTGTGGATCAGTCCAGATTCCAGGAAGCGCAGAGCGCCTACGACACCGGTGACTATCGCACCGCAGCCAAGGGTTTCTTGGCCGCCGCGGGCAAGACCCCGGCGGGCAGCGGATCGGCCTATCACATGGCCGGCAACGCGCTCATGCGGCTGCGTCGCTACCAAGACGCGGTGACGGTATACGGTCACGCACTTCGCGATGATATGTACGATCGGCGCGGCGTTGTTCACGGCAATCTCGGTCAGGCATGGGCGTGCCAGGGCGAGTACGCGGAGTCCGAGCGTGCCTATCGTGCCGCACTGGAGGAGCCTGACTACCGGACACCCTGGAAGGCATGGCAAGGGGTGGCTTCGGCCCTTCTGGAGCGCGGACGCGTCGAGGATGCCGCGTCTGCGTATCGCAAGGCGGCCATCGACTCTGAGAATCCTGAACCAGCGAAGGCGCTCGTGAACCTCGGCCTTTGCTTCATGGCTCTTGCGCGCCCGGCTGATGCTGCCGAGGCCTACAAGGCGGCACTGGGATTCGAGAACTACCCAGGTCGCGGCAAGGCGCTCGCGAACCTAGGAATCGCCTACACCCAGATGGGGGAGTACGACGAGGCGGTACGTGCCTTCGAGCGCGCGTCGCAGCTCCACTCACACAAACTGTCGGCGCCGGCTCAGCAGGCCTACGATGCTGCGCTTTCCATGGTCCGTCCCGCCAGTGCCAAGGTGGAGGGTTGGGAAACCGGTGATCTTGTTGTGACCGGTGCACCGATGGCTCCGTCCGGCTGGGCGACGGGTGAGCTCGATGCTCTTGGTTCGGACCTGCAGAGTGGAGCGGGCACGTTCGCACCCGCTGAGCTCGAGCCGGCCGCCGCTGGTGCGGCCCCGATGGACGGTGACGCCGGATTCGGCGACGAGGAGTCAGTCCAGGACTTCTTCCGAATGACAGAGGCCGAGATGAAGGTGCGTGACCGCGAAGAGCGCCGCGCACGACGCTCCGAGGGTGGCGCAGCGGGGATGTTTCGACGCTACGCATGGATCGGCGTCGCCATCGTGTTGTTGGTTGGCGCGCTTGGTGGCGCGTACTGGCTCGGGTTTGGCTGGCCAACGCAGGAGTCGACGGTCGGAGGCATGCTCGATACCTACCGTCAGGGTGGTGACGTGTCCGTCTACTGGGTGGCTGTCACCGACAAGGACGTCGACAAGGAGATGGCCAAGGTCCCTCCTCAGGTCAAGTCGTTCACGATCGACTCGATGAAGCGCGCTGCCGAGACATCGGTCGCCTTCGTCAGCATCACCCCTGACAAGGGCGCACCGCTCCACTATCGAATCACCCTGAGTCGAGAGGGCGTAGGGTGGCGCGTCGACGGGATCGACAATGACTGGCGTTCCACCGGCGGCGGCTAGGGTTGCGCCGGGAGTTGAGTCCGATAAGCAGGTACGGGAAGGATGTGCACGTGAATCAGAGGACCTACGTGATGATCAAGCCGGATGCTGTTCGGCGCGGATTCGTCGGGAGGATCGTCGCCCGCTTCGAGGATGCCGGACTGACCATCGAGCGCATGGAGTACGGCACGCTCACGCGCGAGCAGGCGGGGGCCAACTACGTCGAGCATGAGGGCAAGCCATTCTACGAGGGGCTTGTCTCCTACATCACCTCAGGACCGGTGGTGAAGATGGTGCTGGCCGGTCCGAACGCCGTTGCGGTATGTCGCAAGCTCATGGGCGTGACCAACCCTGCCGACGCGGCACCGGGAACGATCCGCGGCGACTTTGGGCTTGTCATGGATGAGAACGTCATCCATGGCTCGGACTCGCCCGAGTCGGCCGAGCGTGAGATCGGCATCTTCTTCGGTTCGTAGCTTTCATGGCGAGGCCGGCTCGTGTTTGGTTCGTCTTGTTTTGCGCTGGTGCCCGACACCGCTCCGCTCGCGCGGGGCGGTGTCGTTTCGTTTGGAAACCGGTTGGACCAACGTGTCACGTTGTGCTCGACGCTAAGGAGTACAGCCCATGGCACCACGACAGCCGATCCAGCATCAGACCGACCCGCGCAGCATCCTGCTCTCAGGTAGCGGCGAGTCCGTCACAGACGAGGGCCTGCTGGCGGTGCTGGTGGGCGAGGCCGGGGCTAAGCGGCTCAACGGTGTGCTGACCGGAGGCCCCCTGCCTCAGTGTCTATGGCGCCTCTCGGGCGACGATCTGGTCGGCCCGGGTGGCGTCGGACCGGCTGCAGCCGCCCGGTTGCTCGCATGCGTGGAGATGAGTCGGCGGGCCGGCCGATCGGTGCTCGATGAACGCCCGCTGATCGCGACGCCGGAGGATGTGGTCTCGCTGTGCGGACCACAGCTTCGGGGTGCAGACCGCGAACACTTCTGGACCCTTGCGCTCAACACGAAGAACCGGCTTCTGAGGATCATCGAGGTTTCGGTCGGCTCACTGTCTGCATCCATCGTGCATCCTCGGGAGTTGTTCAAGGACGCCTTGAAGGCGTCAGCAGCGTCGGTGGTGCTTGTGCACAATCATCCCAGCGGCGATCCGACGCCGAGCGGGGCCGATATCCAGCTCACGCGGCGGCTGGTCAAAGCGGGGGATGTACTGGGGGTGGAGGTGCTCGATCATGTCGTGATCGGGGATAGCGGAGAGCACGCGAGCCTACGCGACTTGGGCCTCATGTAACCCCTTGTCATCGCTGCTGCCAGCGGCTTCTCGCCTGCCCTATGGTAGACTTCACGCGGATTGACGAGCGTCGCGCTTCTTCACAGAAGCAGCGGGCCGTCTTGCTGTGCGTTTCGCCCGGTGCACCCGTAACGTGCTCCGGACTCGAAGGGAGACTGAGCGACCGTGTCGCTTGTGGATATGTTTTTCAACTCGTGGGGCGGCGATATGGCCGTCGACTTGGGTACCGCGAACACGCTCGTGTCGGTCCGAGGACGAGGCATCGTGCTGCTGGAGCCATCGGTGGTGGCTGTCGAGCGGGACACCAAGCGTGTGCTTGCGGTCGGCCTTGACGCCAAGCGCATGCTGGGCCGCACACCGGCCAGCATCGTTGCGATCCGTCCCCTCAAGGACGGAGTCATCGCCGACTTCGAAGTGACCGAGGCCATGCTGCGGTACTTCATCAACAAGACGCGGGTGAAGCGCTTCCCGTGGCAGCCGAAGCCCCGAGTCGTCGTCTGCGTTCCCTCGGGCGTCACCGAGGTGGAGAAGCGGGCCGTCTTCGAGGCGACCATGCAGGCCGGTGCGCGTCACGCCTACCTTATCGAGGAGCCGATGGCGGCTGCGATCGGGGCAGGTCTTCCCATTCAGGAGCCTACGGGTTCCATGGTGGTCGACATCGGCGGCGGCACGACCGAGGTCGCGGTCATCTCCCTCGGCGGTATCGTGACCGCGCAGTCGATCAGGATCGCCGGCGACGAGTTTGATGAGGCGATCATCGCGTACGTCAAGAGGCAGTACAACGTTCTCATCGGTGAGCGCACGGCCGAGGAGATCAAGTTCGAGATCGGAAGCGCGTGGCCCCTGCTCGAAGAGGTCGACGTCGAGGTTCGCGGTCGTGACCTGCTCACCGGTCTGCCCCGCACGATCACCATGGAGTCCGAGGAGATTCGCGAAGCAATCGAAGAGCCCATCGTCGCGATCATCTCCGCGGTCAAGGGCACCCTCGAGCAGACGCCTCCTGAGCTCGCGAGCGACCTCATGGAGTACGGGATAGTGCTGACAGGCGGAGGTGCGCTGCTCAAGGGCATGGACGATCGTCTGCGCCATGAGACGGGCATGCCGGTCCATGTGTCTGAGAGTGCTCTGACGAACGTGGTCTATGGGTCGGCCCAAGCGCTTGAGGAGATCGACGCCCTGAAGAAGGTGCTCCAAGGCGGTCGCTAGCCGCCGGCGGCTATGAGAGTCCAGCGAACCGAGACACGAGGACCGCGCATTCGCTGGGTTGTGCTCTACGTCGCGCTCGCCATCGTGATCATGACCGTGTGGTTCCGTGAAGGTGATACCGGTCCGCTGCATCGGTTGAGAAGTGTGGTTCAAGCGGGCACCGCTCCCGTCTCCGCGACCGGGGAGTGGGTCACGCGTCCGATCAGGGGTCTCATCGCCTGGGGATCCGATCTGGGGGTCTCCCGAAGCCAGCTCGAGGAGTTGCGCCTCCAGAACCAGCGGCTCAGGGTGACCGTGGCTGAGCTCGAAGAGGCGCGACTCGAGAACGAGCGATTGCGCGGACTCGTGAAGGTCGCGCGCGCGGGTGATGTCGAGGCGATGGGTGCGCACGTGATCGGTCGTCCGGCCAACTCATGGGACGGGATCATCACCATCGACCGCGGTGCCGACGACGGAATCACGCCGGGAATGCCGGTGGTGGGCGCGTTCGGTCTGCTGGGTCAGACGGTCGAGGTCGCGAAGACCTCCGCGAAGGTGAGACTCATCACCGACCAGCGTTCGGGTGTGGCCGGAATGATTCAGCGCAGCCGCGTCGAGGGTGTGGTGAAGGGGTCGCTGGATGGGCGGCTCACCTTCGATTTCGTCAGCGTCGACACAACGGTGACCCCGGGCGATGTCGTGATGACATCCGGGCTGGGCGGGGTGTTTCCCAAAGGTGTCGTCATCGGGGAGGTGCTTGAGGTCGAGCGCAACCCGGGCGCGCTGCAGCAGCTGATCCGGGTCACCCCGGGCGGCGATCCCTCGGGGCTGGAAGAAGTGCTGGTGCTTATCGGCGATCCGCCGGCGTCCGATCCGACGGGGGGCGAGTGATGTCTCGGTTCGTGCCAGCCGCAGTCGCGCTGTTCGTTGCGGCGATCCTTCAGGTCGGCCTTGCCCCGTATCTGGCCATCGGCGGTGTGGTTCCTAACTTCCTGCTGCTCGTCGTGGTCACCCTCGCTCTGACCACCGGCTCAGGCGAAGGCGCTGCTGTAGGATTCACCGCCGGTCTCATGTTCGACCTCATCGGTTCCGGACCGGTGGGCCCGATGGCGCTCGTACTGGCGCTTGCCGGGTTCGTCGCGGGGCTTTTGCACGAGGCGATGTTCGCTGAAGGGTGGTTGCAGCCGCTCACCGTCTTCGCCATCACCGCACTGGTGTGCGAGATCGCCTACATGTTGCTGTTATCGCTGCTGGGTGTGGAGATTCCGTTCTGGAGTGCCTTGTTGACGAAGGCCGTGCCTGCGGCGGTGTACAATACGGCACTAGCCCTGCTCGTCTATCCGTGGCTGGCCCGCTTCTTGCGCCAAGAGCGCCTGATCAAGACATTTCGCCGGCTGGCGTGACGTCAATCGCGTCGCTTTGACTGAACCCGGCGCAACACTCCGTGAGGCGGATTCCCGGTGCCCACCTTTCGTCACAGGCTCAAGCCACGCTTCGCCGTCTTCGGCGGCGTTCTTCTGCTGCTTCTGCTCGTCTTGGCCCTGCGACTGTGGTCCATGCAGGTGCTTTCCGGACCTGTCTACGCCGCGCAGGCCGATCAGAACCGAGTTCGTGAGGTCACCACCGTCGCTGCGCGCGGTCGCATCTTGGATAGAAATGGCCGCGAACTCGTCACGAACCGTCCGACGCATGTCGTGCTGGCACCGTCTCAGGTTGCCGAAGACGAAGAGATGATGGGTCGGCTGTCGAACCTGCTCAAGGTGTCGGTTCCCGAGATCCGCGAGAGGCTGCTCAGCCGCAAAGAGGCCGCGCTGTCACTGCGCGTGATAGCCGTGGACGTTCCCCTCCAGACGGTGGCCTACCTCTCCGAACACGCTTCTGAGTTCCCCGGCGTTGAGGTCGACACCCGTGCCATTCGCGAGTATCCCAACAAGACGCTCGCCTCCCACGTGCTCGGCTACACGGGTGAGATCTCCCGGGAGGAGTTGGCAAAGCCGGATTTCGCGGGCTATGACCCGAACGATATCGTCGGAAAGGCGGGCGCTGAACGCTCCTTCGAGAATGCGCTGCAGGGGGATCGCGGACGGCGCGTGATGGAAGTGGACGCGATGGGCCGTTCGCAGCGGATCATCAGCGAAGTCGATCCGGTGCCGGGGCGCGACATTCGTCTGACTATCGACTCGCGTGTGCAAAGGGTTGCAGAGAAGGCGCTCAAGGACGCGATGCAGGATGCGAAGCGTGAGAAGTTCTATCGCGCAAAGGCCGGCGCGATCGTGGCCCTCGACGTCAAGAGCGGTGAGGTCCTCGCCATGGCCAGCCTGCCCACCTACGATCCGTCGGTGTTTCTCGGTGGCATCTCAGAGCAGCAGTGGCGCTCGCTCACTTCGACGAGCTCAGAGTACCCGCTCACCAACCGCGCCATGATGGCGCAGTACCCGCCGGCATCGACATTCAAGGCGTTCACCGGCCTCGCGGGCCTGACCTATGGCGTGACAGGACAGTGGACCATGCATGACTGCGAGGGCACCTGGACCGGAATGGGCACGCAGTGGAAGAAGAGGTGCTGGAACCGTACGGGTCACGGCATGGTTTCGTTCATGGACGGGATCGAGGAATCGTGCGACACCGTCTTCTACGAGATCGGTCACAGCTTCTACAAGGGCGGCGACGAGAAGCTGCAGTCGTTCATTCGCTCGTTCGGCTACGGCAGCATGACCGGCATCGACTTGCCCGGTGAGGTGGATGGTCGTGTCCCGGACAAGGCCTGGAAGAAGGCCTGGAACGAGGACTACCCCGAGTATCAGGGCTGGAATCCGGGCGACACTGTCAACATGGCGATCGGGCAGGGTGACGTGCTGGCCACGCCGCTCCAGGTCGCTACCACCTTTGGCGGCATAGCGAACAACGGCAAAGTGATGCGGCCGCATGTGCTGCGCCAGATACTGGGCACTGACGGCAAGCCCGTGCTGACCGTGAAACCAGAAGTGGAGTTCGCGCCCAAAGTCTCCCGGTCGAACCTGGACATCATGGAGCAGGCACTTCTGAGTGTCACGCGTACGGGCACCGGCAGGAGCGCCTTCAACGGCTTCAGGGTGCCGATCGCAGGCAAGACCGGTACCGCGGAGGTCGCGAACAAGGACGACTACGCCTGGTTCGTCGGGTACGGTCCCGCAGCGAAGCCGCGTTACGTCGTCGCCGTCGTCGTGGAACAGGGTGGCGGTGGCGGTGCTGTGGCCGCCCCGGCAGCGCGGCAGGTGCTGGCGGCCCTGCTGGGTGAGAAGATCGAGCGCGTGACTGCGACGGACCCCTCCCGGTGATCGCGTGAAGGAGCGATCCCTCACCAAGAACGTCAATCCCGCGCTGATCGCGTGCGTCCTACTGCTGGCGGTCTACGGTAGCGTCATCGTGCGCTCTGCGGTGTCCGGGATGGACGCGGGCGACGCATTGTTCCGCCGCCACCTCCTCGGGCTCGCGGTCGGGCTCGTCCCGCTCGTCGTGGCGTGGGTGATCGACTACCGGAAGTTCCAAGGGTGGATCGGCCCCCTGATGCTTCTCAATGCGTTTCTCATCCTGTCCCCGCGGATTCCCGGTCTCGGCGACGAAGCGGGCGGCGCGACGTCCTGGCTGCAGATTGCGGGTTTCCGGCTGTTCCAGCCCTCAGAGCCCGCGAAACTCGTCACCATCATCATCATGGCGGCAGTCATCGCGCGCTACGACGGCTCCATCAGCAAGGCCCGCGACGTCGCCAAGATCATGGGCATTCTCGCGGTACCGCTTGGTCTGATACTTCTGCAGCCGGACCTCGGAACGGGTCTCGTGTTCATCGCCATCACGATGGGGATGCTGTTGGTCGGAGGTCTGAAGCCGCGCTGGTTCTTGCTGTTCGCACTCGTCGGTGTCGTGCTCACGGGTGTCGTGCTGAGGGCGGGGGTTCTCGAGGAGTATCAGGTCAACAGGCTGCTCGTATTCGTGGATCCGAAGCTTGATCCGACGGGCGCGGGATACAACCTGGAGCAGAGCAAGATCGCCATCGGATCGGGCGAAGTCACCGGCAAAGGGCTCGGCAAGAGCACTCAGGGCAACCTCAACTTCCTCCCCGAACGCCATACCGACTTCATCTTCAGCGTTCTGGGCGAGGAGTTCGGGTTCGCGGGAGCGATGATGCTTCTGGCCGTCTATCTCGCACTGTTGCTCACTTCGCTCGAGATCGCCGCTTCGTCGAGGGACCTGTTCGGTTCACTCATCGTGGTGGGCGTGATGAGCATGTGGACGTTTCAGATATTCGAGAACGTGGGAATGACGATCGGGCTCATGCCGATCACGGGGATTCCGCTACCCTTCATGAGCTTCGGTTCATCGTTCATGGTCACCAACCTCGCCGCCACGGGTATGCTCCTGTCGGTGTGGTCGCGACGGGCGGGCTAAGGGAGATACGACATGGGAATGCTGCTGGACGCGCGTGACCTGCTCGGATTCGGCGTGCGCGTTCGCGAGGAGCGCGAGAAGCCGGTGCGCGTCGCCGTCTTCGTCGACACCGAGGCGCCCGAGGCGCTCGTGTCGACCCTGAAGTCGGTCCTGCACCCTCAGATGAGTACCGCTCGACTTCATGTGGAGCCCGTCATGCCTGGTGACGTCCTGGTCGTCGACGATGCCGCGGACGCGGTCATCGCGATAGCGGGACCCGGCGGCACGCTCACGCCCTCACTGGCGCGCTCACGTGATGGATTCGTGCCCACAGCGCTCCTCGTTCTTGGCGAGGAGCGCGATGCGGCCGCCCGTCGGCTCGGTCACCCGCTGCTCGATACGATCGCAGGCGATGACGTGGATGGCCTTGTCAAGGAGCTCGCTGAGTGGCTGGCCGATCGCTTGGGGACGAAGCGTCTTGCCCTGGCTGCCAACTTCGCGTTCGTTCGCACGGCCGTGGCGGCCGAGTCGGTGAAGGCCACCGCGCTCCAGAACGGGATCATCGGCGGGGTCGCCATCATCCCGGGCGCAGATATGCCGCTTATGACCGCGAATCAGGCGAAGATGCTCCTTCAGATCGCGGCGGCGTACGGTCAACCGCTCGGCGCCGAACGGGCCAAGGAGCTCGTGGCGGTGGTGGGTGGGGCCTTCGTGATGCGGACCGTCGCGCGCCAAGCCGCCACGCTCATTCCCGGCTTCGGTTGGGCCCTCAAGGCCGGTATCGGATACAGCGGAACGATCGCCATGGGGTACGCGGCTATCGACTACTTCGAGCACGGCGGCGACGTGAGCGGCCTCGGGGCGCGTGTGCGCGACGCGCGTGACCGTGCGATCGAATTGGCACGAAGGCGTCGGCGCGGAGAACCGATTCCCGCACATGCGTGGGTCGCCGATGCGCCCGGCTCATCGACCTCTTCGGCCGCGTCCCCGGTAGCGCTGCCGGAGCCCGTCTCCGAGGCGGGGGAGTAGTGACGCACGTCGATCTGTGGCCCCGCGTCGAACCACTGCTGTCGCGCATCGAACGCCCTGCACGCTACGTCAACCGCGAATGGGGGGCTTCCCACCACCCTCAAGCCGAATACCGTGCGGTACTGCTCTACCCGGACACCTATGAGATCGGGCAGGCGAACCAAGCGCTCGGAATCCTGTACGAGAAGCTCAACGCCCTTGACGATGTGGCCGCTGAGCGCGCCTACCTTCCTGCAGCCGATCTGATCGCGCTGATGCGCGAGGAGAAGCTGCCGCTCTTCTCGCTCGAATCGTGTGCCCCGGTGGCTTCGTTCGACCTGTTCGGCATCACGGTGCCCTACGAGCTGACGTGGACCAATATTCTCGAAGCACTCGACCTTGCCGGTCTGCCCGTACGCTCGGCCGACCGAGATGACAAGCACCCCTTGGTGGTTGGCGGCGGGCCGTGCGTCTATAACCCCGAGCCGTTTGCGCCGTTCTTCGACGCTATCCTGATCGGCGAAGGTGAAGAGGCGCTCGCGGAGATGGTGGCGGTACACCGCAGCGCCCGGGCCGCGGGGTCGACGCGCGAGGAGGTTCTTCGTGCGCTGGCGACCGTGCAAGGCGTGTACGTTCCCTCGCTGTACGTGCCGCAGTACTGCGCTGATGGGTCCTTCTCCGGTGTCGATGTCGCCGACGGCGCGCCGTTTCCCGTGGTCAAGCGTGTCGTCGCAGACCTCGATGCTCAACGCTCGCCCACCTGCCCCATCGTCCCGTTCGTCGACGTCGTGCACGACAGGTACGCGCTTGAGGTGCTCCGGGGCTGTACGCGCGGGTGCCGGTTCTGTCAGGCCGGCATGGTCTACCGCCCCGTGCGGGAACGTTCGCCCGATACCATCGTCAGGGATGCGCTGGCTGGCTTGGCGTGCACGGGCCACGACGAAGTCTCGCTCACGTCGCTGTCCACCGCCGACCACAGTCAGCTGGAGGAGGTGCTGCGACGTCTCTCTCGCCGCCTTGCGGGAAGCGGAACCTCGGTGTCACTTCCGTCGCTTCGGGTGGACGCGTTCAGCGTGGATATGGCGCGGCTCATCGCCGGCACCGGACGCAAGAGCGGGCTCACGTTCGCGCCGGAGGCCGGGACGCAACGGTTGCGCGATGTCATCAACAAGAACGTGACCGACGAGGATCTCCTCGGCACGGTCACCCGCGCGTTCGAGGCGGGCTGGCGGCGCGTGAAGCTCTACTTCATGATTGGGCTGCCCACCGAGACCGACGAGGATGTCCGCGCCATCGGTAGTCTGGTCTGGCGCGTTCTCGATGCTGCCAGGGCGGCGACTCCACCGGCCCAACGGGGATCGATTCGCATAGCGGTGAGCGTGTCCACGTTCGTGCCCAAGGTGCAGACACCGTTCCAATGGGAGGCGCAGGTCAGCCTCGAGGAAGTTCGGCGTCGCCAGCAGATCGTGAGGGAGGCTATGCCAAGAAAGGGAGTCGACCTGCATTGGCATGATGCCGACGTCTCCTTTCTTGAGGGCGTGATGGCACGTGGCGGCAGAAAGGTCGCTGACGCGGTCGAGACAGCCTGGCGTGGCGGCGCGGTGTTCGACGCGTGGACGGAGCGATTCGACCTGGGCCGCTGGCTCGGGGCGTTCGAAGAGGTAGGGGTCGACCCCGCCGCAATCGCGAATCGCGAGCGTTCCCTCGATGAGCCGCTTCCCTGGGAGCATATCTCTGCGGGCGTTTCTCGTGCGTACCTAGAGAGCGAGCGGAACCTCGCCTTCTGCGAGCAGACCACGCCGGACTGCAGCTTCACCAGCTGTACGGGTTGCGACGTCTGCGGTGACCTGGGAGTCGATATCGTCGTCGGGGGAGTGCGCTCGTGACGCCCGGCGAGTATCGACTCCGCGTCCGCTACGGCAAGACCGGTCGGTTGCGCCACCTCTCGCACCTTGAGGTTGTCCATGCGCTGGAGCGCTCGCTGCGCCGTGCGAACCTTCCCTACGCGGTCACCCAGGGCTTCAACCCCCACATGAAAGTGGCGTTTGGGCCCGCACTACCGGTGGGAACCGCTGGTCAGAATGAGTACCTCGATGTGTGGTTGACGCGCTACACTAGCGCTGATGATGTGCTCGACACGCTCGTGCGCTCGTCACCTGAGGATCTTGCGCCTCGTGAGGCTCGCTTCGTCGGCAACGACCTGGCATCGCTGACCGCGGCGTTGACTATAGGGATGTATCGCGTCGAGATCGATGGGAAAGGCATCGAGGACAGCCAGGTGCAGGCGGCGCTCTCGCAGGTCATGGAGGAGCGCGAGTTCTCAATCGAACGCAAGGGCAAAACGAAGGTTTACGACCTGGTGCGCAGTATCCCGAAGGAACCGCGTACCGTTGGTCGGGAGGGCGGAGTCGATATCGACCTCGCCATCCGCATGGGCCCTGACGGGGCCCTTCGCCCTGAGGCGCTCGTGAGGTTCGCTCTCTCCCGTGTCGGCATCGAGCCGACCGCTTTGCGCACGACGCGCACCGATACGCTCGTCGAGAGTGATGAGGCGGTCTGGTCGCGTCCTATGTGACGGGAGTGGGACCAGTGGCCGATGTGGCCCGCGAGATGCTCATCTCGCATGACAACAACGAGACCCGAGTAGCGCTACTCGAGGATCGTGAGCTTGTCGAACTGTATATCGAACGTCCGCGCCGCAGCGTGGCGGGCAACGTCTACCTCGGCAAGGTGACCGACGTTCTGCCCGGTATGCAGGCGGCGTTCGTGGACATCGGGCTTGAGAAGAACGCGTTCCTCTACGTCGACGAGGTCGTCGACCCCGAGGGCGTCGAGGGCGTGCCACGTCGGCCGATCGCCCAGCTTCTCAGGGTCGGCCAGACGATCATCGTGCAGGTGGTCAAGGACCCCATGGGGACCAAGGGTGCCCGCGTGACGACCGAGGTCACCCTGCCGGGACGCTTCCTCGTCCTCATGCCGTTCTCGAACTTCGTCGGCGTCTCCAAGAAGATCGCCGATGAAGAGCGCGAACGGCTGCATGACATCGTGGCGCCTAAGGTACCGCAGGGCACGGGTATCATCGTGCGCACCGTCGCCCAGGGTGTCTCCGGCCGCGACCTGGAGACCGACCTCGAGTTCCTGCTGCGTCTGTGGAAGCGCGTGAGCCACCTCGCGGCCGAGTCGCTCGCCCCGGAGATCATCTACACCGAGATGGACCTGGCGCTGCGTTTCATACGCGACGTCTTCTCAGATGAGTTCAAGCGCCTCACGATCGACGACAAGCCGACCTACGACAAGGTCGCGTCGTTTCTCAAGAAGACGTCGCCGGCACTCGTGAAGCGGTTGGTGCTTCACAGGGATCGCGAATCACTGTTCGACGCGTTCGGTGTGCAGGGCACGATCGACGCCGCCCTACAGCGGGTCGTTCATCTCCCGAGCGGCGGCCATCTCACCATAGACAAGACCGAGGCGCTCACAGCCATCGACGTCAACACCGGCAAGTTCGTCGGTAAGCGCAACCTTGAAGACACGATCCTCAAGACGAACCTCGAGGCGGCCGAAGAGGCCGTTCGACAGCTGCGTCTGCGAGATATCGGTGGCATCATCATCATCGACTTCATCGACATGGAACTTGCCGCATCGAGGCAGCTGGTCATGGGACGGCTGTCGACGGCCCTGGGTCGTGACCGCACGAAGACCCGTCTGGGCGAGATGTCGCGCCTGAACCTCGTCGAGATCACGCGGAAGAACGTGACCGAAGGTCTCTACGGGATTCTGACCGAACCGTGTCCGACGTGCGGTGGAGACGGGCGCATCGTCTCCCATACAACCCGCCGCATCACGGTGGAGCGACGCATGCGCGACGTCTTGAGGTCGGGTCGGGCCGACGCCTATCTGTTCGGGCTTGAGCCTGAGACGTTCCGACTGGTGACGGGGCCGGGCCTCAACGTGGTTGCCGCATTGCGCGCCGAGACCGGGTGCCGCGTGACGATCGTTCCGGATGAAGAGGCGGCCCCCACCGAGGTGCGCATCCTGATCGAGGGGCGTGCGGGAGCGCTTGGCCGCAGGTGAGCGCCGACACATAGACACGCCCGGGGCCGTTGCAGTAGGGGAATTCGTTGACGGTCCTGGTAGCGGCTGATAAGATTGCTCCTCGCGTGTCTACAAGTGCGAACGAAAGGTCCTTTGATGTACGCAGTCGTTGCCACCGGTGGTAAGCAGCTCAAAGTCGCAGCCGGCGATGTCGTGAGTGTCGAGAAGCTCGACGCCGCGGTCGGTGATAGCGTGAAGTTTGATGTCATCTTTCTCGCGAACGAGGGTGAGATCACGGTTGACGTCGACGCCTTGGCCGCATCCACCGTCACGGGTGAGGTCGTCGAGCACTACAAGGGCGAGAAGGCCGTCATCTTCAAGTTCAAGAAGCGCAAGGGCTACAAGCGCCTCAAGGGTCATCGTCAGAATCTGACGCGCGTTCGTATCACGGACGTCGCCGCGGGTGAGGCCAAGAAGAAGGCCGCTCCCAAGAAGAAGGCCGCCGCGAAGGTCGAGGAGCCGGTCGCCGTTGCGACCGAGGCCCCCGAGACCGCCGAGTAGTCGAGGGTAGGGATCAGGAATGGCTCATAAGAAGGGTCTCGGCTCCACCAAGAACGGCCGCGATTCCCGGGCGAAGCGCCTCGGGGTCAAGCGGTACGCTGGTGAGACCGTCGGTACGGGCACGATCATCGTGCGCCAGCGCGGAACGCATTTCCACCCCGGCGACGGTGTGGGACGCGGCGGCGACGACACGCTGTTCGCTCTGCGTGACGGTATTGTCGAGTTCACACGCGGCCTCAAGCGGCGCGTTCACGTTCGACCGCTCGAGGGCTAGCGGATACGCCCGACCGAGCTTTGCGCTCACGCACGATATCGAGCCCTCCGCCTTGGCTGTCGAAGCAAAGCGGGGGGCTCGTTTTCATAGTATGACGACTGACCGGTTCGACTCGATTAGGCAGGCGTGCACAGGTGTTCATCGACCAGGTGACGATACATGTCAAAGCAGGTGACGGCGGGGCTGGCTGCATGTCGTTCCGACGCGAGGCGCACGTGCCGAAGGGCGGGCCCGATGGCGGTGATGGCGGACGCGGTGGTGACGTGGTGCTCGTGGCCGACGGGTCGCTGTCCTCGCTGATCGACTACCGCTTCAAGCACCACTTCAAGGCGACGCGTGGCACGCACGGCAAGGGAAGTCGGCTGGACGGGGCCCGGGGCGAGGTGCTGTCGCTGCGCGTGCCGTTGGGTACCGTCGTGCGCGATGCCGATACCGGCGAACAGCTCGGGGATCTCACGCACCCGGCTCAGCGACTGATCATTGCCGAGGGCGGTCACGGTGGACGCGGCAACCCGCACTTCACCACTCCTACGCGACGCGCTCCCTCTTTCGCCGAACTCGGTGAGCCGGGCGAGGAGCGCTCTCTCATCCTCGAGCTCAAGTTGCTCGCCGATGTCGCGCTGGTGGGCATGCCGAGCGTGGGCAAGTCCTCGATGATCGCTCGCATGAGTGCGGCGCGCCCCAAGATCGCCGACTACCCGTTCACCACGCTTATCCCGAACCTCGGGGTCGCCCGTGCGGGCGAGCGCAGCTTCGTGGTCGCCGACGTGCCTGGCCTCATCGAGGGTGCACATGAGGGTAAGGGGCTTGGGCATGCGTTCCTGCGTCACATCGAGCGTACGGCGCTGATCGTGCACGTGGTCGACCTGTCCGGAGGGTGGGAGGGTCGAGACGCGCTCGAAGACTACGAGATCATCAATCACGAGTTGGCCATGCACGCCGCCGAGCTTGAGAGCCGACCCCGCGTCATCGTGGGGAACAAGGCTGACGTCGAGGGTGCTGAAGTGGCCTCGGAGGCCTTGCGCGAACGCGCTCGCATCGATGAGGTGCCCTACTTCGAGGTCTCCGCGATCACCGGTGCCGGAATCGACCCGCTCATTCGCTCGCTCGCCGAGCGGGTGTTCGAGCTGCGCAGCGCAGTGGCACAACACGAGGTCCCTGAAGCGGTCTACACCTACCGTCCCAAGCGGGTGCGCGAGTTCACGGTGCGCAACCTCGGCGGCGGCGTGTTCGAGGTCGAGGGGCGCGGCGTCGAGCGCATGGTCATCACGACCGAATGGGACAACGAGGAGGGCGTGGCGTTCCTCCAGAAGCGTCTTGTGCGTGCGGGGGTCGAGCGCGCACTTGCCGAGGCGGGCGCGGTCGATGGCGACGAGATCCGCATCGCCGGGAGGAGCTTCGATTTCGATACAGGGCTCGAGTCAGACCCTGAGATCGAGTTCATCGAGGCCGAGCCCGACATCGACCTGGTGGACGACGTTGAGACGGTCGGTCAGGTGGAGGGGTCGTGACGCAGCGGGTGGTAGTCAAGGTCGGCTCCTCGACGCTCGCTCCTGACGGCGGGCCGATCGATATCGCATACGCCCGCACGCTGGTGGCCCAGATATGCGATCTGCGGGAGTCCGGGATCGAGCCGGTGCTCGTGACGAGCGGCGCGATCTCTGCGGGCGTGGATCGTTTGGGGATGACGTCGCGGCCCACGGACATGCCGTCCTTGCAGGCGGCGGCTTCCGTCGGTCAGGTTGCGCTGGTCGAGTGCTACGCCGCGCTCTTTGCTGAGCGGGGCGTGACCATCGGGCAGGTACTCCTGACTCGTCACGACACCGGACATCGCGAGGCGTTCCTGCACGCACGAGACACCCTCGAGCGGCTCATCGCCGTCGGAGTGGTCCCGGTTGTCAACGAGAACGACACCGTCGCTGTCGACGAGATCCGGTTCGGCGACAACGATACGCTGGCCGCGCTGGTGGCTACCATGGTCGGCGCGACCCTCGTGATCTTGCTCTCGGACATCGAAGGACTCTACGACGCAGACCCCCGGACCACCGATGAGGCGCGTCTGCTCGAGCATGTCGACGAGCTCACCGAAGACCTCATCGCCGCGGCGGGGGGATCGGGCAGCGTCTCCGGTAGCGGTGGCATGGCGACGAAACTCGACGCAGCCCGGGTTCTGATGAAGGCCGGCATCCCTCTGGTGGTGTGCGACGGGCGTCAGGCAGACGTCGTGACCGACGCAGCCGCAGGCAAGGCGTGCGGGACCGTGTTCTCGCCGGGGGAGGGTTCGCTCGGCGCGCGCAAGCTGTGGATCGCGCTCGGGCGCAGGCCGGCCGGCGAGATCGTGATAGACGACGGCGCCAAGCGCGCTCTTCTGGAGCGAGAGGCATCGCTGCTACCTGCCGGAGTCGTGCGTGTGAGCGGCGATTTCGCTGCGGGCGATGCGGTAGTATTGAAAGACCTGTCGAATGCGATCGTCGCGCGCGGCCTCACGGGGCTCGGGTCCGACGATCTGGAGCAGGTCAAGGGCTTGAAGTCCTCCGAGATCGCGGAGCGGTTTCCGCAGCTCGCAGGCAGGGATGTCGTGCACCGCGATAGTCTTGCGGTGCTGTAGGGCGGGTACGCCGCAGGGGTGCTCGCCAGGGTGTGTTTGAGAGGAGCGGTTCGATGTCGGAGGTCATGAACCTCGCACTGCGCGCTCGAGAGGCTGCACGGACGCTGGGAATCACGTCTGCGGGCGCCCGGAACCGCGCCCTGCTCGTGATGGCGCACGCCCTCACCTCCAAGCAGGACCAGATTCTGGCGGCGAACGAGGCAGATATCGCTGCTGCGCGTGCGAAGGGCACACCGGAGGGGCTCATCGATCGGCTGGAGCTTAATCCGGCGCGTCTCAAGAGCATGTCCGAAGCGCTCAAGGCTCTCTCGCTCCTGCCGGATCCGATAGGCGAGGTCATCGAGGGCAACATCATGCCGAACGGCATCGAGCTGACCAAGGTGCGAGTACCGCTTGGCGTGGTCGGCATGATCTACGAGGCGCGCCCCAACGTCACCGCTGACGCAGCGGGACTGTGCATCAAGACCGGAAACGCCGTCATTCTCCGAGGCGGCTCAATGGCTCACCAGAGCAACCTCACGCTTGCGCGCGTCTTGTCTGAGGCAGCGGTTGGGGCTGGCATCGCTGATGGGTGCATTCAGGCCATCGAGTCGACCGAGCACGCCGCGGCTGAGGAGATGATGGGGCTCCACGGCTACATCGACGTGCTGATTCCGCGCGGCGGGGCCAACCTCATCAGAAGCGTCGTCGAGAACGCCAAAGTGCCGGTGATCGAGACGGGCACCGGCAACTGCCACGTCTACATCCACGAAAGCGCGGACGCGCAGATGGCGCGGCACATCGTCGTGAACGCCAAGTGTCAGCGCCCCAGCGTGTGCAACGCCGCCGAGTCACTGCTCGTCGATGAAAGCGTGTACGAGCAGATGCTCCCCGCTATTCTCAAGGAGCTTGAGGACAATGGCGTCACGCTCTACGCCGACGACAAGACCCGGGGTCTGGGCGCGGTCATGCGCATCCAGCCTGCCACTGAAGAGGACTGGGGCACCGAGTATCACGAGCTCAAGATGAGCGTGAAGGTCGTGTCCGGTCTTGATGAGGCCATTCGCCATATCAACACCTACGGCACCAAGCACTCGGAGGCCATCGTCACCGCGGACTACGTCGCCGCGAGGCGTTTCCTGCGCGAGGTGGATGCGGCGGCAGTCTACGTGAACGCGTCTACGCGCTTCACCGACGGAGGCGAGTTCGGCCTCGGGGCAGAGATCGGCATCTCCACCCAGAAGCTGCACGCGCGTGGACCGATGGGTCTTGCCGCCCTCACGTCCACTAAGTACATGCTGATGGGAGACGGGCAGATCCGCGAGTGATCAGCGGCGCGCGACTGGGGATCATGGGTGGGACGTTCGACCCCATCCACTACGGGCATCTCGTCACCGCCGAGGAGGCCTTGGTTCAGTTCAACCTCGATCGCGTCGTCTTCATGCCCACCGGACAGCCTGCTATGAAGTCGGACCAGAATGTGAGCGCCGTCGAGCACCGCTATCTCATGACGGTCTTGGCGACGGCAGCCAACGACGACTTCGATGTCAGCCGCCTTGAGGTTGACAGGCCGGGCGTCACGTACACGGTCGACACACTCGAGGCGCTGCGCGACGTGCATGGACCCCAGACCGACCTGTTCTTCATCACCGGAGCCGATGCCGTGTGGGAGATCGTCGCATGGAAGGATGCTGAGCGCGTGGCCGCACTCGCGACGTTCATCGCGGCCACCCGGCCCGGGTACGACCTCACCGGAGCGCTTCGCGCGCACGAGGATGCGGCCACCGGCTTTCGGATCGAGCACCTTGAGGTTCCGGCTCTGGCCATCTCATCGACGGATCTGCGCAGGCGGGTGGCCGCACGGCGTCCGATCCGCTACCTCACGCCGGATCCGGTGGTCACCTATATCGAGAAGAACGGCTTGTATCGGGAGGCCGGCTGAGCGGTGAGCGTCTCGTATGAAACGGCGGACAAGGCACTCGCGGCGCGCATGGGCGACAAGTCGCTCGCGCACAGTCGCGGGGTCTCGCAGGCCGCTGGTCAGCTTGCGCTGATCTATGGGGTCGACACGGAAGAGGCGCGTCTTGCCGGATTGTTGCACGATTGGGACCGCGAACTCTCGCACGACGAGCTCGCCTCACGTGCCGCCGCTGCCGGGCTTCCGACCAGCGCGGCCGAAGAGGCGTCGCCGCGGCTGCTCCACGCGCGTACCGGCGCGGTGGCGCTGCGTGAGGCCGTCCCCGGGCTGTCCTCAGAGGTCCTGACCGCGATCGAGCGACACACCCTCGGCGACCCGCGCATGGGCCC
Organism: Coriobacteriia bacterium; assembly: GCA_034370385.1. Classification (NCBI taxonomy): domain Bacteria; kingdom Bacillati; phylum Actinomycetota; class Coriobacteriia; species Coriobacteriia bacterium. The sequence continues at coordinate 6,517 of JAXMKZ010000059.1, read as the reverse complement.
GCTCGACATGGTCGTCTACGTCGCCGATATGATCGAGCCGGGCCGCCACTACCAGGGTGTGGACGATCTGCGCGAAGCCGCGGGCACGATCTCACTCGAGGAGCTGTTCGCTGAGGCATATCGCCACTCCGTCTCGCATCTGATCAAGGCAAGGAAGCCGATCCATCCGCTGACGGTAGAGGTTTGGAACACGCTCGTGGCGAGGAGGCGGCCGTGAGCGCGGAGAAGCCCAGGCGCTCCCGGCTGCCCGAAGCACCGGACACGCCGAGCGGCTACCGTCAGACAAGGCGGGGGTCGACGGCCCTCAGGAGCGCCAGGCGGGCGCAGAAGAAGCACGATGTCGCCCTTGCTGCGACGCGCGGGGCGCGCGGCTTTCGCAACGTACTGCTCGTCATCGTGCAGGCACTCGCGATCGTCGGCCTGACGATGATAGTGCTGCTGCTCATCGCCAACGGAGTCAACACCTTCGTACGATGGAACTCCCAGCGAATCGCTGAGAAGGCGTCCTCGCCAGAGGAGAGAGACCGCTTGTCCCAAGAGAATGTGCTGATCGTCGGGGTGGACGGTGACAAGGCAGTGGGCTTCCTTGCGGTGCGTGTGGATCGCACGACGGGTCAGGTCTTCGGTATCGCGATACCCGACGGCGCGTTCGTCGATATCCCCGGACGCGGGTTCGAACGCATGGGCGAGGCATGGGAGGCGGGCGCCGATGTCGCGCTCTCGACGGTCTCGAACTTCTTCACCGTTCCGTTCGTCGACTACGTTGCGGTGCCCGCGGACGCGTATCAGAGCGCCGTTTCCTCTCAGAGCGTGTCAGCGCTGCCTTCCGTCGCTGTGAGCAGTAGCCTGTCCGCTGACGAGCTCGCTTCCCTGACCTCAGAACTGGAGAAGATTCCGCAGAAGAGCGTCGCGCTGGTGCCTCTGCCGGTCAAGCCGATCAAACTGGGAGACCAGACGTACTTCGAGCCGCAGCGAGATGAGATCGCCGACCTGCTCAAGACGTGGTGGGGCGTGGACGTCACGGACGAGGATCAGGCGCCCCGAGTCATCGTGTACAACGGCGCGGGTAAGCCCGGTATCGCCGGTCAGGCTGCTCAGGTGCTCATCAGGTCGGGATTCAGGGTGATCGACACCAAGAACGCCGACGACTTCAACTACAAGAAGACCGAGATCGTGGTGCGTCGTGGTGATCTCGCGCGGGGTGAAGAGGTCAGGAAAGCGCTCGGAATCGGGTCCGTGGTGGTCGATACGTCGACGGCGGATGTGACCGACGTGATAGTGATCATAGGCAAGGATTACAAGCCAAAGTGAGCGCCGAAAGGGGCAGCGTGGATCAGATCAAGGAACGAGCCGTCTTGGCTGCAATGGCAGCGGCGGACAAGAAGGCCACCGATATCGTGGTTATGAACGTGGCCGAGACCCTCGTGGTCACGGACTTCTTCGTGATAGCCAGCGGAAACACGGCCATACAGGTGCGGGCTATCGCCGACGAAGTGGAGGACCGGGTCCGCCTCGAAGCGGGGGTCAAGCCCATCGGGCGCGAGGGGACCGAAGAGGCCAAGTGGGTGCTCCTCGACTTCGGGGATTTCGTGGTTCACGTCTTCCAGCCCGACGAGCGGGAGTTCTATCGCCTTGAGAAGCTGTGGAACGATGCGCCACGAGTGGAGTTGCCCGGGCTGGAGACGGGTGCGTAGGTGACCCTGAGAGGCTCCAAGTCGGGTGCCGCCGCAGCGCTCATCGGTGTGGCGGCGGTGTGGGGTGCCACATTCGTCATCGTCGCCGACGCCATCGCGGTCTATCCGATGTATGCCTTTCTCGGGTGGCGCTTCGCGCTGGCCACGGTGACCTTCGCAATCATCTTTCCGCGCAGTATCAAGCGTCTCGATGGCGCGAACCTGCGAATGGGGCTCTTCGCCGGCGCCTTCCTGACCGCCGGCTACATCTTTCAGACCTGGGGACTCGACGGAGAGACGGCGACGACTCCCGCCCGCGCGGCGTTCATCACCGGGCTCTACGTGGTGATCGTCCCGCTGGCGCAGGCGGTGTTCTTGCGCCGCATGCCGCGCCCGGCGACGCTGATGGGTGCCGGTCTCGCGCTGGCGGGGCTGTGGCTGTTGTCGGGCGTGGACGCGAGCGGACTGGGCGGCTGGGTGTTCGGGGACTCGATGATCGTGGTCTGCGCGGTGGCGTACTCTGCACACATGCTCGTGCTGGGCTCGACCGACGAGCGGCACGACACGGGTGCTCTGACACTCGTGCAGCTCGTCACCGTCACCGTGGTCACGGCCTCGATCTCGCTGCTGACCGAGGATGCAGGCCTGCCGACGGAGCCAAGCGTGCTGTTTGCCATAGCGGTATGCGGCATTCTGGCCAGCGCACTCGCCTTCGCCATCCAGACCTGGGCCCAACGTCGCATGCCACCTGCTCGAGTCGCCCTGATCCTGGTCACCGAGCCTGCGTTTGGCGGCGTCATCGGTTGGGCTGCTGCGGGAGTGTGGCCACTGATGGAGGTCGCGGGTGCGTCATTGATGCTGGGCGGAATGATCACGAGCGAAGTGGTGGCAGCCGCCGCTCCCGAATCGGAGATGGTCGAGTTCGAGGCGGGCGTGCAGGGCATGGCCGCGCCGGTGGTCGAGGACGAGCACCGTCCGTCGCGCCTGTTCGACGACTCTGACGACGAGCCCGGTTCGGGTCAGGCATCTGCGCACCAGAGCGCTATTGACCCCAAGAGGGGCGCTTTGTAGACTACCGCTTGCCGCTTTGACGCGGCTCTTTGATGGTGAACGGGGCCTTAGCTCAGCTGGGAGAGCGCTTGGCTGGCAGCCAAGAGGTCAGGGGTTCGATCCCCCTAGGCTCCACCACACCACTGCCATGGGACACCTGCCGAATCGGCGGGTGTTTTCGTTTTCTGCGACAGGTCGGCGAGTGGGGATTGATCGCGATCGTGTTCGGCGTGACGATAGGCGTGGTGCTGCGCTAGTCGCTTCGACCGCGTTTCGGCTACGATTCGGGTTCGTGAGCCGACGTGGGGGAGCATCGAGGCAGTGAACCGAACGCGAGTTGTGCGCAGCGCCTACGCGGCCGCACGCGGATTCGCCTTGTTCGTCGGGGTCTTCGGTTTCGCCAACTCCGTGGGCTCGCTTTTCGGTCGGGGGACCGAGAACCTGTGGTGGGTTGATGCATCGATCCTGCCCGGATCCCTCTCTTCGCTGGTGCCGACGGCGATCGCCGTGGTCCTTGTCGTGTGGGCTGCCGCACCGACGCGGTCAAGCCGCGGCCGGTACGTGGTTGCTGCGTGCTGCACCGTGCTCGCAGCCCTCGCGGCCTTCAATAGCGGCACCTTCTATCGTGCCTGGAGCGAGGGGCGCATCGAGCCCGCAGTCGGAGCGCCGTTCTCCGCTGTGCTCGCCGGCGCCTTCATCGCCCTTGCGCTCCTGATCGGGTGGGGCGAGCCTCCTGTCGAATCACGCCGGGGTCTGACCTGGGGCGTCGTGGGGTGGACCGCTGCGTTCGCGCTTCTCTTTCCTCTGGCACACGTCTCGTTCTTCGGCACGACCGACTACCGTCGGACTGCCGATGCCATCGTCGTGCTCGGCGCGCGTGTTCACGAGAACGGAATGCTCTCGTCCTCGTTGCGCGATCGCGTGGACGCAGCGGTCGGGCTGCACGAAGAGGGCCTGGCCCCGCTTGTCATCATGTCGGGCGGCATCGACGACAACGGAACGGATGAGGCGGCCGCGATGGCGCAGTACGCCATCGCACGCGGTGTGCCTCAGGCGGCCATCGAGATCGACTATGCAGGCGAGAACACCGATGCCACCGTGCGCAACACGATCGAGATGCTCGGCTCGGGCGCGCGGGTGATGGCGGTCAGCCAGTTCTATCATCTGCCGCGCATCAAGATGGCGTTTCGGTTGGCGGGTGAGGATGTCGCCACCGTTCCTGCGCCGGCGCTCCAGCCGATTCCGGGTACCCCCGCCTTCGTTGCGCGTGAGATACCTGCCTTCTGGGTGTACTGGCTGCGCGGGCTGCTGAGCCGGAGGGCGTGAGGCGGTCGGTCGCGTGGTCGGCTAGAATCACTCCTACCGCGCGGGCCGCGAGGCGGCACGTGAGACACCGACCGGAAGGGCGCCGTTCGTGAGCGACCGCAAGTACGATCCACACGCTATCGAGCCGAAGTGGCAGGCCGCCTGGGAGGCCACTGGCGCCGACCGTGCCGTCGAGGACCCCGACAGGCCGAAGAAGTATGTGCTGGAGATGTTTCCGTACCCCTCGGGCGATATCCACATGGGCCACGTGCGCAACTACACGATCGGCGATGTGGTGGCCCGCCACGCCCGGATGGCTGGCTTCAGCGTGCTGCATCCCATCGGTTGGGACGCCTTCGGTCTGCCGGCTGAGAACGCCGCCATCAAGAGCAACTCACACCCTGCGAAGTGGACGTACGCCAACATCGAGACACAGGCAGCGTCGTTCAAGCGCATGGGCTTCTCGTATGACTGGGACCGCACCGTGAAGTCGTGCGACCCCGCGTACTACCGCTGGGGCCAGTGGATCTTCCTCAAGATGTGGGAACGGGGCCTGGTCGAGCGCAAGTCTTCGCCGGTCAACTGGTGTCCCGACTGCGCGACCGTGCTCGCCAACGAGCAGGTGCTGGGCGACGGCGTGTGCTGGCGCTGCAAGAGCGCCGTCACCAAACGCGAGCTGGAGCAGTGGTACTTCAAGATCACCGACTACGCCCAAGAGCTGCTCGACGACCTCGACACGCTGCCGGGCTGGCCCGAGCGCGTCAAGACGATGCAGGCGAACTGGATAGGACGCAGCGAGGGCGCGCACGTGGACTTCGAGCTGTGTGACGCCGACGGCGAGCCCTGCGGCGAGCAGATGACCGTCTTCACGACACGCCCGGACACGCTCTTTGGCTGCTCGTTCTTCCTGCTCGCGCCGGAGCACCCGCGCGTTAAGGAGTTCGTGGCGGGCACCGAGTACGAGGACGCCGTCATGGCGGTGGTCGCATCAGCAGCGCGCGAGACGGCCGTCGAGCGCCAGCTGGGCGAGCGCGTCAAGAGCGGCGCCTTCACCGGCCGCTACGTGGTCAACCCCGTAAACGGCGAGAAGGTGCCGGTGTGGGTGAGCGACTACGTGCTCATGGAGTACGGCACCGGCGCGGTCATGGCCGTGCCCTGCGGTGACCAGCGCGACTTCGAGTTCGCGCGCCAGTATGGGCTGCCGATCCCGCCGGTGGTGGTGGCCGAGGACGATCCGCTGCTGACGGAGCTCGCGGGCGTGAAGGAGCGCGTGCTCAACGAGGTTCCGTGGGCCGAGGCGTATGCCGGCGACGGCATCATGGTGCAGTCGGGCGAGTTCACGGGTCTGCCGACAGGCAAAGGTGGCGAGGGCGTGCGCGCGGTGACCGCCTGGCTCGCCGAGGGCGGACGCGGTCACGAGGCCATCAACTTCCGGCTGCGCGACTGGCTCATCAGCAGGCAGCGCTACTGGGGCAACCCGATTCCGGCGATTCACTGCCCGGACTGCGGGCTGCATCCGGTGCCGGAGGAGCAGTTGCCGGTGCTTCTGCCGATGGACATCGATGTGACCAAGGGCGAGACGCTCGCCGATCATCCGGAGTTCTACGAGACGACGTGTCCGGTGTGCGGCGATCCCGCGCGGCGTGAGACTGACACGATGGACACGTTCACGTGCTCGAGCTGGTACTACCTGCGCTACTGCGACGCCCGCAACGGTAAGTCGCCGTTCTACCGGGACAAGGCCGACTACTGGATGCCGGTCGACCAGTACATCGGCGGCATCGAGCACGCGATTCTGCACCTGCTGTACTCGCGCTTCTTCACCAAGGTCCTGCGCGATATGGGGTTGCTCGGCTTCGACGAGCCCTTCACCAACCTGCTCACGCAAGGCATGGTGAAGAAGGACGGCGAGACGATGTCCAAGTCGAGGGGCAATGTGGTGGCTCCCGAGGACATGGTCGCCCGCTATGGCGCCGACGCGCTGCGCGCGTTCATCCTGTTCATGGCGCCGCCCGACAAGGACCTGGATTGGAACCAGGACGGTCTCGAGGGCATGTGGCGGTTCCTCAGTCGGTTCTGGAGGTATGTGACCGACGTGGGCGACGCCTCCGGGAGCGCCGATGCCGCAACCGACGATCCCGCGTCAGCGATCCTGCGCCGCGAACGGCATCGCGTGGTGGGCAAGGTCACCTCAGACATCGAGCGGTTCGGCTTCAACACCGCGCTCTCGGCAATGATGGAGCTGCTGAACGCTGCCGGTGACTACCGGCGCGCGGTGGCCGAGGGCGCGCGCGACAGCCTGCTCGAGCGCGACGTGGCCGAGACGCTCACCCTGCTGATCGCCCCCTTCGCGCCACACATGGCCGAGGAGTTGTGGCGCGAAGTGCTGGGACACGATCGGTCGGTACACCGCGAGGAGTGGCCGACCTTCGACCCGGCGCTCGCCGCGGCCGACGAGGTCGAGATCGTCGTGCAGGTCAACGGCAAGG